>DASQZE010000507.1:0-4630 GCA_035638875.1 Longimicrobium sp. | reverse complement strand
TGGAGGGTTATTGTGACTACAGTCCGAAAAAGGTTAGTAGGAGTCGCCCAAAGGACCCGTATCCGTCGCGGAGTCCCATGGCGATCCACGCGAACCGGCACATACGCTAGCGGACCGGTTGTGTAGCTCTGCCCTGGCGCCCCGGCCATCCCGTCCGAACCTCCGACCCCAGAGAGCAATCGTAATGGCCACCATCGAGAGTGACGTCGTCCAGGCGCCCGCCATCCAGAGCGCGATCCGGCTGGACGGCATCGACCACGTAGAGTTCTACGTAGGCAACGCGTTCCAGGCGGCGCACTTCTACCGGACCATGTTCGGCTTTCGGCCCGTGGCGCGCGCCGGGCTGGAGACGGGGGTTCGCGACCGGCTGTCGGTGGTGATGGAGCAGGGCGACATTCGCCTGGTGCTCACCAGCGGCCTGGATCCCGACTCGCCGATCACGCGGCACGCCGCGCTGCATGGCGACGGCGTGCGTGACGTGGCGTTCCGCGTGGACGACGTGGCGGGCGCCTTTGAAACCGCCGTGCGCCGCGGCGCCCGCGCCGTCGCCGAGCCGCACGTGCACGAGGACGACCTCGGCCGGGTGGTGCGCGCAACCATCGGCGCACCGGGCGACACCGTGCACTCGCTGGTGGAGCGGCACGGCTACGGCGCGGCGCTCTTCCCCGGCTTCGAGCCGATCGTGGACGCGCCGGCGACCCGCCCCACGGGCTTCGTGGAGGTGGACCACGTGGCCGTGAGCATGGAGCAGGGGCAGCTGGACGAATGGATCGCGTTCTACAAGGAGGTGCTGGGCTTCCACCAGTCCCACCAGGAGATGGTTTGGACCAAGAACAGCGCCATGAACTCCAAGGTGGTGGAAGACGCATCCGGCAAGATCAAGTTCCCCATCGTGGAGCCTGCCCACAACGGGACCAAGAGCCAGGTGCAGGAGTACCTCAACTTCAACCACGGCGCCGGCGCCCAGCACGTGGCCTTCCTGTCGCACGACATCCGCGCCACCGTGCGCGCCATCCGCGACAACGGCATCAAGTTCCTGCGCATCCCCGACACCTACTACGAGGTGCTGGAGAGCCGCGTGGGCGCCATCGAACCGCCGATGATGGCGGAGCTGCAGGAGCTGGGAATCCTGGTGGACTCGGACGACGAGGGGCGGCTGCTGCAGATCTTCAGCGAGCCCATCCAGGCCCGGCCCACGATGTTCGTGGAGGTGATCGAGCGGCAGGGCGCGCTGGGCTTCGGCTCCGGCAACATCAAGGCGCTCTTCGAGGCGGTGGAGCGCGAGCAGGAACTGCGCGGCAACATCTGATGACCGCGACCGCGACGGAGGCGCCCGCGCTGCGCCTGGCGGCGTGGGCCCGCCGCTCGGGCACCTCGGCGCTGCAGACGATGCTCTCGGTGGGCACGCTCCCCGGCACCATCTCGCTGGCGCTGGGGCTTCCCGCGCCGGAGCTGTTCCCGGCCGCGGAGTACGGCCGGGCGGCCGCGGCGGTGCTGGAGGAGGACCCCCGCGCGCTGCAGTACTCGCCGCCGCACGCCCCGCTGCAGGCGCACATCGCGGCGCTGATGGCGCAGCGCGGGGTGGCGTGCGCACCCGGGCAGGTGTTCCTGACGGCGGGCGCGCAGCAGGGGCTCAGCCTCCTTGCCCGGCTGCTGCTGGAGCCGGGCGGCGAGGTGATCGCCGAGACGCTGTGCTACACGGGCTTTCAGCAGGCGGTGGAGCCCTTCGGCCCCCGGCTGCTGACCGTGCCCAGCGACCCGGAGACGGGGATGGACGTGGACGCGGTGGAGTCGCTGCTGGCCGGCGGCGCGCGGCCGGCCTTCATCTACACCGTCCCCGACGGGCACAATCCGCTGGCGCTCAGCATGCCGGCAGCCAACCGCGCGCGGCTGGTGGAGCTGGCGCGCACGTACGGCGTGCCGATCGTGGAGGACGATCCGTACGGCTTTTTGGCCTACGACGGCCCGCCGGCGCACCCCCTGCGGGCCCTGGACGACGAGTGGGTATTCTACGTGGGCTCGTTCTCCAAGGTGCTGGCGCCGGCGCTGCGGCTGGGATGGATGGTGGTGCCGGAGCGGCTCGTTCCCCTGCTGGCCATCGCCAAGGAGTCCAGCGACATCAACACCGCCACGCTGTCGCAGCGCGCGGCGGCGCGGTACCTGGAGGGCGGCCACCTTCCCGCCCACCTGTCCATGCTGCGCCGCGAGTACCGCCTGCGCCGCGACGCGCTGATCGCGGCGCTGGAGGCGCACTTTCCGCCTGGGACGCGCTGGCGGCGGCCCTCCGCCGGCGTGTTCGTCTGGGTGGAACTCCCCGCGGGCGTGGACGCGGGCGAGGTGCTGCGGGTGGCGATGGAGCGCGAGCGCGTAGCCTTCGTCCCCGGCCACGCGTTTGCCGCGGACGGCAGCCGCACCGGCAGCAACTGCATGCGCCTCAACTTCTCCCACTCCACGCCCGAGAAGCTGGAGGAGGCCGTGGTGCGCCTGGCCCGCGCCCTCGAAACCGTCGGCGCGGCCGTGTAGGCGGCGGAGTCGGATCGAGACGGGAGCCCGCGGCCGGAACCCCTGGCGCGGGCTCTCGTGTTTCGGCCTCCGGACGAACGTGCCGGCAGCGGACGCGTCCCGAGGGCGAAATTGGTGGAATCTTCGGAACGGATTCCTGGATGGCGCACGAGAGGGCGGACGTCCGGGTTTCTCTGTACCGATCAAGATCCGCCAGCGATGGAAAACAGAAGCGAGCCGATTGCGGCTTGCCCGCGCATGGCTTGTCGCCTACCCTTGAAGGCCGTTCAGCACACCCTGCTCGGCTCCACCGTCAGCATCGAAGTGAATGTGACCAGCCGCCTTGAAGCCCCCGCCACCGCGGGGGAGACGTTTCCCATCGAGCAGCTGCGGGAGTTCTCCGCCCAGGTGTTCGAGACGTTCGGCGTGCCTGGAGATGACGCGCGCCTCGCGGCCGGCGTGCTCGCCAGCGCGGACCTGCGCGGCATCGACACGCACGGGGTGGCGCGGCTGCCGCAGTACGTGGAGATGCTGCGGCAGGGACGCATCAACCCCCGTCCGCAGATCCGCGTCGTGCGCGAAACGCCGTCGACGGCCACGGTGGACGGCGACAACGGGCTGGGGCTGGTGGTGGGCCCGCGCGCCAACCAGCTGGTGATGGAGAAGGCGGAGCGGGTGGGTACGGGATGGGTGGCGGTGAGCAACAGCAACCACTTCGGCGCGGGCGAATACTACCCGCTGCAGGCGCTTCCGCGCGGGCTCATCGGCTGGGCGATGACCAACTCGCCCCCGCAGGTGGCGCCGCTGTGGGGGGCCGAGAAGATGCTGGGCACCAACCCCATGGCGATCGCCTTTCCCGCGCTGGAGGAGCCGCCGGTAGTGATCGACCTCACCACCAGCGCGTACGCGTTCGGCAAGGTGGAAGACGCCGCCCGCCGGGGGATCCCCATCCCGGCCGGGTGCGCCATCGACCGCGACGGCCTCGACACGACGGATCCCAATGCGATGCTGAACGGGGGCGCGCTCCTTCCCCTGGGCTCGGACCGCGAGCGCGGCGCGCACAAGGGGTACTGCCTGGCGGCGATGGTGGACCTGCTGTGCGGCGCCCTGAGCGGGGCGAGCTGGGGACCGTTCGCGCCGCCGTTCCCGGCGCACCTGCCGCCGCCCGCGCGAACGGTGGGGAAGGGGGTGGGGCACCTGTTCGGGGCGTTCCAGGTGGCCGCGTTCATCGATCCGCAGGAGTTCGGGCGGCAGGTGGACGACTGGATCCGGACCATGCGGGGCACCCGCCCAGCCGCGGGCACCAGCGGCCCGCTCATCCCCGGCGATCCCAACCGCCGCGCGGAGGAGGTGCGGCGCCAGGACGGCGTCCCCGTCATCCGCCCCGTCGTCGAAGCCCTGCACCGCGTGGCCGCGGCTACTGGCGTCCCGCTCGGGTGAGCGCCGTTTTTGCGTAATTCGTAGCCGCCGGAATACGCTCCAGCATCTCCGAGCCTCCCGAAAGTGTGAAAGATCCGCATCGAAGAGTGAGAACGGACCCTCCGCGACGATCTCACGCGACGTGGCCCCCTTGCGTGAATCGGCAGCTTTTCACAGATTATTGCACACAGACGAGGTGAAGCTGGGTGGCACGCAGCGACCCTCGGTTGCGAAAGGGTAGGGTGTCCGCGGGTTTGGCGCGGCGGAGATGTGCGTCGTGACCGGATCCATGGCTTACCGGCCAGAGGTTGCTCGTTCGAGTCCCGCCTAGCGCGTTGGCTGGTGGGTGCTGGATCTGTTTGAATTTTACGGTGGATGTAGCTCAGTCGGTTAGAGCGCCAGGTTGTGGCCCTGGAGGTCGCGGGTTCGAGTCCCGTCATTCACCCCTGTGGGAACCCCCGCGAGCAGTCGCGGGGGTTCCTTTTTGTGGAAGCTCCGCGAAAACGCTCCCCCGGCACGACGGACGTCGCTTTGCCGGCAGGGCGGATTTGGAAGGGGTTGACGGGCTGGGAACGGTTGTTTACTGTTGCGCCCCCTCGCGAGCCGCGGCCAAACATCGGCCGAAGAGTTCGCGGCAGGGGGTTGACTCTGGTGAAAAGGCTGATATCTTGTAGGGCTGTCGCTTGAACGGGCAGGGTCGGGTTGGGTG
>DASQZE010000506.1:0-2152 GCA_035638875.1 Longimicrobium sp. | reverse complement strand
GCCCACCGTCATTGACCCGGAGGTCCGTCACCACCTCGTCTGCCATGGACAGCAGCTGGGCGCGCGGAATCCGCTCCTTGAACTCTTCGATCTGCTCCTCCACCCAGTCCACGTAGGCGCGGCGAAGCGAGCGCGGCGTTGCGGAGCCCATCGGTGTTCCTCCGGGGCGCGGGGCCGGGTTCTGCGTGATCGGCAAACGACTTGTGGATTGGTGGCGCGATAGGGACGCATCCGACTGCAGCGTCAAGTTAGGCTCCATGGCGCATAAGCGTCAAGTCTTTCGTATCCCGAGCCTTTTCAACGCCGGGGTGCAGACGGCGCAGAACGTGGCCCCTTTGAGGTCGGTGTCCGCAATGTGGAGCGACGCATACATGACGCACGATGCGCGCCGACAGTGCTCCACGCCCGCCAGGTGCCCCAGCTCATGGAGCGCCTCGGTCAGCAGCCGCGCGCGCAGGACGTCGGAATCTGCTCCGGATCCGCCACGCAGCGGGGCCAATCCCACTACGCAGCAGCACCCGTTCACCTCCGCCTCGCCGAACACGGGCCCGACTCCTTCCGCGCAAAAGCCGGCATCCGCTATTGCCAGCGTCCAGCGCCGCGCGTCGCGCCTGCGGACCTTGCCGCGGCGGTCGATCAGCGCATGCATCAAGTAGATGGAGCGGTAAAGTCCCGTCGCCGGGTCCCGCCACTCGTCGCGCAGCGGCACCGCGGGCGCGACGTGCCATTGCAGCCCCAGCGCCGCCTCCAGGTCCGCGCCCAGCATGTGCAGCAATGCGCCGTCCACCGCGCCCGCGGGGACGATCTCCAGCAGCGGAGGCGGCTTGCGGCGGCGCGGGAGGGCGCGGCGAAGGGGACCGAGGTTTAGCACACGCGGCGCGAATGCACGGAGCGGGCCGGGGGCCGGCGCGGGGCGGGGTGTGGCCCTCCCCCGGCCTCGCCGAGGCTCGTCCACCCCCTCCCGCAAACTGCGCGGGAGAGGGTGTAGACGTCTACCAGCCCTTTGCCGCGGGGCGGGGCAGAGTCGCGGGCGAAGATAACCTCCCCCAGGGGTTTTGGGGGAGGTCGCGAGGAACGAGCGGGTGGGGACGCCGCGCGGGGGCTCGGCGACCGGGACGGAGTTCTCGTGCGGACCCGCGGGACCGAGCGAATGAATTCGCCGCAACGAACACACGAAGTCCGCCTGCGCGGACTGTCCGTCACGGGAGAGTGCCACGCCGGCACGAACTTGGAGCGGGAAGGATGAACCTCCCCCAGGGTTTTTGGGGGGAGGTCGCGAGGAACGAGCGGTGGGGGCGCTCGACGGAAATCCGCCACCTCGTCGAGATCGCGGTATTTCCGTCAGCCTGAATCCGCAGCGCCTACGGTTCCATCCCGTAGCGCTGCAGCTTGCGGTACAGCGTGGACGGGTCGATGCCGAGCACCTCGGCGGCGCGCGTCTTGTTGCCACTCTCGCTGAACAGCACCCAGTGGATGTACGCCCGCTCGATGATCTCCAGCGTGGGGTTGGGCGGCAGGCTGGCGGACACCAGCGGCTGCGCCTGCCGCTGCGTGATGCGCGGGGGCAGCGTCCCCAGCTGGATCTCGCCGTTGTCGGCCGTGAGCACGGCGGCGCGCTCCAGTGCGTTCTCCAGCTCGCGCACGTTGCCGGGCCAGTCGTACGACTGCAGCGCGCCCACCACGTCCTCCGACAACCGCGGCGCGGCCCGGCCGCGCTGCGTGGCGAAGCGGTCCAGGAAGTAGTCGGAGAGGATGGGAACGTCGTCCGGGCGGTCGCGCAGGGGCGGCAGCTGCAGGGTGATGACGTTCAGGCGGTAGAACAGGTCGCTGCGAAAGCCGCCCCGGCGGATCTCCTCGTCCAGGTCGCGGTTGGTGGCCGCGATGATGCGCACGTCTACCGGGATGGTTTCCGTGGCGCCCACGGGGATGATCTCGCGCTCCTGCAGCACGCGCAGCAGCTTGACCTGCGTGGCGGCGGACATCTCGCCCACCTCGTCCAGAAAGAAGCTCCCGCCCTTGGCGGCCACGAACAATCCCTGCTTGTCGCGCACGGCGCCCGTGAACGAGCCCCGCACGTGGCCAAAGAGCTCGCTCTCCAGCAGGTTTTCGGGAAGGGCGCCGCAGTTGATGGAGACGAACGGCCCTTCGCCGC
>DASQZE010000505.1:0-14461 GCA_035638875.1 Longimicrobium sp. | reverse complement strand
AGCGCCAGGTAGTCGCCGCGGAACTTCTGGATGCTGGATATGATGGGCGCCGCCGCCGCGTCGCTCAGCACGCAGATGGTCTTGCCCGACATGTTGTCCGAGATCTCCAGCAGCGTGTCGAGGTCGTCGGGCGTGCCGCGGCCCTGCTCGATGCGCTTGAGGATCTTGCTGCTCCACGAGGTGCCCTCGCGGCAGGGCGTGCACTGGCCGCAGCTCTCGTGGCTGTAGAAGTCCACCATCCGCCGCACCTGCTTGACGATGTTGACGCCCTCGTCCATCACGATCACCGAGCCGCACCCCAGCATGGTCCCCGCGGCCGCCATGGACTCGTAGTCCATCCCGATGTCAAGCTCGTCCGCCGTCAGGATGGGCACCGACGAGCCGCCCGGGATCACGGCCTTGATGGCCCGTCCGCTGGGCGTGCCGCCGCAGATGTCGTAGATGAACTCCTTGAAGTTGAAGCCCAGGGGCACCTCGTAGTTGCCCGGGCGCTTCACGTGGCCGGAGACGCAGAACAGCTTGGTCCCCACCGACTTCTCGGTGCCGTACTGCTTGTACCATTCGGCGCCGTTCTCCACCACCTGCGCGGCCGCGATGAGCGACTCCACGTTGTTCACGGCCGTGGGGTAGCGGAACGCGCCGGCGATGGCCGGATACGGCGGCTTGACCCGCGGCTCGCCCCGCCGCCCTTCGAGCGAGTTGAGCAGCCCCGTCTCTTCGCCGCAGATGTAGGCGCCCGCGCCGATGTGCAGCGTAAGGTCCAGGTCGATGCCGGACCCGAAGATGTTCTTGCCGATGTACCCCGCGGCGTACGCCTCTTCGATGGCGCGCGCCATGATCTGCGCCGCCTCGAAGAACTCGCCGCGGATGTAGATGTAGGCGTGCTCGCTGTTGATGGCGTGCGCGCCGACCAGGCACCCCTCGATGAGCGCGTGCGGCGTCCACCGCATGAGCTCGCGGTCCTTGAAGGTGCCCGGCTCGCTCTCGTCGGCGTTGCAGACCAGGAAGTGCGGCGTGCCCGGCTCCTTCTTGGGCATGAAGCTCCACTTCATGCCCGTGGGAAAGCCGGCGCCGCCGCGGCCGCGCAGCCCCGAGGCCTTGACCTCGTTCACGATGTCGGCGGGCGTCATGCCCAGCGCCTTGCGGAGCGCCTTGTAGCCGCCCAGGGCCTCCCACCCCTTCAGCGTCCGCGCCTGCGGATTGCCGAAGTGCTCGGAAAGGAGGCGCACCTCCGACGGGTGACGATACGGATAGGACATGGTGCCCTCAGGTCAGCCGCTCGAGAATCGCGGGCACGCTCTCGGGCCGCACGTTCTCGTAGTAGTGCTCGTTGATCTGGACGGCGGTCGGAAAGCCGCACGCGCCCAGGCACTCCACTTCCATCACCGTCCACAGCCCGTTGGCCGAGATCTCGCCCGGCTCCGTGCCCGTGTGCTTGAGGAACGCCTCCAGCACGGCGTCGCCCCCGCACAGGTTGCACGAGATGTTGGTGCACACCTGGATGAGGTACTTGCCGACCGGGGCCAGGTTGTACATGGTGTAGAACGTGGCCACGCCCCGCACGTACGCCGGGGGCAGCTGCAGCCGCCCGGCCACCTCGTCCATGGTCTCCGGGGCCAGGTAGCCGCGGATCTCGTGGGCCAGGTGCAGGGCGGGAAGCAGCGCCGCCTGCCGGTCGGGGTAGCGGCCGATGACCTTCTCCAGCCGGTCCTCGTGCTCGCCCGTGAAGAGCGGCGCGTCGGCGCGGCTGGTGGCTACCTGGTACGGCATGGTGCCGGCGACGGACGCGTGCCCGCCATGCGCGGGGCGCTGCCCCACGTACGCCGTGCCGCGGATGTCGCTCTCCGACAGCTGCACGAACTCGCCGGAGTCGCCGGCGAACCCGGGGTTCTGCTTGGCTTCGGGCCAGCTGGACGGGTCGTACTCGCTGCCGGAGCGGATGGGTGCGGCGCTCATCGGTCAATCTCTCCCAGCACGATGTCGAGCGACGCGTTCACGGCGATCACGTCGGAAAGCAGCGTGCCCTCGATCATGTGCGGCAGCGCGGCGATGTTGATGAAGCTGGGGCCGCGCACCCGCCAGCGAACGGGCTTGCTGCCGCCGTCGGACACCACGTACATCCCCAGCTCGCCCTTGGACGACTCCACCGAGAACCAGCTCTCGCCCACGGGGGCGCGGACGCCCTCCATGACCACCTTGAAGTGGTGGATCATGGATTCCATGTCGTTCATGGCCGCCGTCTTGGGCGGCAGGATCACGCGCGGGTCGTCGATGTTGATGGGCCCGCCCGGCAGCCGGTCGATGGCCTGGCGCAGGATGCGGATGCTCTGGCGCATCTCTTCCATGCGGCACAGGTACCGGTCGTAGATGTCGCCGTGCTCGCCCACCGGGACGTCGAAGTCGTACGTCTCGTAGTCGTAGTACGGCCGGTCCTTGCGCACGTCGTACGGCACCCCCGACGCGCGCAGGTTCGGTCCCGACAGGCCGAAGTTGACCGCGTCCTCGCCGCTGATGCCGCCCACGTTCTGCGTGCGGCCAATCCAGATGGCGTTGTTCGTGAGCAGCGTGTCGACCTCGTCCAGCACGGGGAGAAAGCCGGTCATGAACTGCTCCAGCTTCTCGATCCATCCGGCCGGCAGGTCCGCCATCATCCCGCCGATGCGGGTGGACGACGTGGTGATGCGCGCGCCGGTCAGGTCCTCGTGCAGGTCGTAGATCTTTTCGCGCTGCTGGAACGTGTACAGGAAGACGGTGAACGCGCCCAGGTCGATGCCCGTCGTCCCCAGCCACAGCAGGTGGCTGAAGATGCGGTCCAGCTCCATGAGGATCACGCGGACGACCTTGCACCGCTCCGTCACGGTGATCCCCATCATCTTCTCCACCGCCATGGCGTAGGCGCAGTTGTAGATGAGGGGCGCCAGGTAGTCCATGCGGTCCGTGAGCGGAACGATCTGGTTCCAGTCGCGGTACTCGCCCAGCTTTTCGAAGCTGGAGTGCAGGTAGCCGATGTGCGGGATGCAGCGGATGACGGTCTCGCCGTCAAGCTCCAGCACCAGGCGCAGCACCCCGTGCGTGGCCGGGTGCTGCGGGCCGATGTTGATGAGCATGTGCTCGCCCGAAAAGTCCTCGTGCACCTCGCGGGCCTCGCCCTGCACGGGGACGATGGGCGCGTGCACCAGGCTTCCCCCGGCGCTGAGCTCGGGGTTGCGGGTCACGTTGTATACGACGCGTCGCAGTGCCATCAGCCCGCTCCTCCCATGCCGCCGAACTGACCGCCCTGGTCCGCCGTCTCCGCCTGATTGAACGGGTCGGGGACGGACTGGCCCAGCATGTGGGCCGTTTCCAGCTCGCCCGGCGAGTAGTGGTCCTCGGTCTTCATGGAAAGGGCGCGGCGCGTCTGCTCCGCGCGGCTGAAGCGGCCGCGCAGGGGAAAGTCCTTACGCAGGGGGTGCCCCTCGGCGTAGTTGTACGGCATGAGAATGCGGCGCAGGTCCGGGTGCCCGCGGAACACCACGCCGAACATGTCGTAGACCTCGCGCTCCATCCAGTCGGCTGCGCGCCACAAAAAGTACACGGAGTCGATCTCCAGCCCGTCCAGGGGGAGCTCGCACTTCACGCGGACGTTCGTCTTGCGCTGGATGCTCCACAGCTGGTAGACCACCTGGATCATCCGGCCGCCGCCGTAGTCGATGGCGGTCAGGTCCTGCAGGAAGTCGTACCCCTGCTGGTCGCGCAGCCACCCCATGATCTCCAGGATGCGCTCGGCGGGCACGTACACGATGTGCTCGTCGCCGGCCACCAGCTCGTGGCGCAGCACGCCGGGGCCGAACTGCTCACGCAGGGCGTCCACCGTGGGGTGCGGGGGCAGGCCGCCCGCCTGCGGCGGCGCGCCATCGGCCGGCGCGTCGCTGGGTGCGGGTCCCTGGTCCAGGGCGTCGAGGCCCTTCTTGAAGCCGTCGTTGCTCATAGTCAGAAAAGTGCCAAGTGCCTAGTGCCAAGTGCCCAGTGCCGATCGACTCGGCACTTGGTACCTGGCACCTGGAACTATCTCCTCATGGGCTGCGGTCGGAGACGCGGACGACGGCGCCCGTGCTCACGAGCCCGCTCGACCGGTTCTGGTTGGTGCTGTTGCCAAACGGCAGGGTGATGCGGTCCACCACGTCGCGCGGCAGGTAGCTCCCCGTCTCGGGCAGCATGTCCACCGCGTTCCACTCGTCCTCGCTCGTGGGCGCCGACTGCTTGATCTTCTCGTGGATCAGCAGGATCCCGTAGATCAGGCCCTCGGGGCGGGGCGGGCAGCCGGGGACGTACACGTCCACGGGGATGATGGTGTCGATGCCCTGCACCATGCTGTACACGTCGAACACGCCGCCGCTGCTGGCGCAGGCGCCCATGCTGATGCTCCACTTGGGGCTGGGCATCTGCTCCCAGATCTTCTTGAGCACGGGGGCCATCTTGTAGCTCACCCGGCCCGCGCAGATCAGCAGGTCGGCCTGGCGCGGGCTGAAGCTCATGCGCTCCATGCCGAAGCGGGCCAGGTCGTAGCGGGTGGCGGCGCTGGCCATCATCTCGATGGCGCAGCACGCCGTGCCGAACGGCATGGGCCACACCGAGTTGCGGCGCGCCCAGTTGACCACGGCGTCCAGCCGCGTGGTCAGAAAGCCGGGCTGGCCGCTGAACAGGTTGCCCTCTTCCAGGGTGGCGGGCTGGATCTGCCCCGGCAGTCCCTGGTGCACCGAAAGCCCGTGGGCATCCACGGGCTGCGGGCGGTGCTGGTCCTGGATGGGTCCGTCGTTCAATCCCATTCCAGCGCTCCTTTCTTCCATTCGTAGATCAGGCCCACCGTGAGGATGAACACGAAGATCCCCACGGAGGCGAAGCCGGCCCAGCCCAGTCCGCGCGCCTGCACGGCCCAGGGAAGCAGGAACACCGTTTCGACGTCGAAGACGATGAACAGGATCGCCACGACGTAGAACTTGACCGAGAAGCGCTCGCGCGTGCTTCCCAGCGGCGTCATGCCGGACTCGTACGGGCTGCTCTTGCTCTTGGTGGCGCGTCCGGGGCTGAGCACCTGCGACAGCACCACCATCCCGATGGCCTGCGCCACCGAGAGCACCAGCAGGATGAGCACCGGGATGTACGGCTGAAGCATCGGCCTGGGCCTATCCCAACGGGTAGTTTGTGAAATCGTTCACTTGCTTGGAGCCGCGCCAAGATACTGCCCCGTGACACGCGGGTCAAGCAGACGCGGGGACACCGCGGGCCCCTTGCCGCCCCGTGCGCGCGAGGGTAGGTTCCGGCCCGTCTCCATGCCCTGGCGCCGCCCCATACACCCGTTCCGGGTACGGGTTTCGGGCCTGTTGCGCCGGGGGCTCCCCCGCCCTTCAAGACCCATTCCGCACCGCCCATGAGCATTCGCTCCGACCGCTGGATTCGCCGGATGGCGAGCGAGCACGGGATGATCGAGCCGTTCGAGAACGCGCAGGTGCGGCAGGGCACCATCAGCTACGGGGTGTCGAGCTACGGCTATGACATGCGGGTGGCCGACGAGTTCAAGATCTTTACCAACGTCAACAACGCCATCGTGGATCCCAAGGCGTTCGACGACAAGAGCTTCGTGAACTTTCAGGGCCCGGTGTGCATCGTGCCGCCCAACAGCTTCGCCCTGGCGCGGTCGGTGGAGTACTTTCGCATTCCCCGCAACGTGATCACGCTGTGCGTGGGCAAGAGCACGTACGCGCGGTGCGGCATCATCACCAACGTGACGCCGTTCGAGCCGGAGTGGGAGGGCTTCGTGACGCTGGAGATCAGCAACACCACGCCGCTCCCCGCCAAGATCTACGCGAACGAGGGGATCGCGCAGGTGCTGTTCTTCGAGGGCGACCCCGAGGGACCCGAGGTGAGCTACAAGGACCGCAAGGGCAAGTACCAGGGCCAGGTCGGCGTCACCACGCCGCGGCTGTAGGGCCGGGAGGGAGCGGAGGCCCGCCGGGGGCCCTCCCCGGCCTCGCCCAGGCTCGTCCACCTCCTCCCGCAAAATGCGCGGGAGAGGGTGCAGGCTTCGACGGGTTTCTCGGCGCGGAGCAGGGTTCGCCCCCCGGCGGGGCGCCCCCCTCCCCGACAAACTGCGTGGGGGCGGGAGGTGGGATCCAGCCGGGTGGCTGCTTCCCTCGCTGGATCCCAAGCACCTCCCCCAGGATTGGGGGAGGTCGCGAGGCGACGAGCGGGTTGGGGGCGTGGCGGATGCCCGCCCCGGTGCGCGGGCTGGGGTTCTCCCCGCATCCGCGCAGCAGTTTGCGCGGGGAGGGGCGCCGTTGCGTGAGGGATGCGCGCCCGCAGGGCCGAGCCCCCGGAGCGGCGGGGCAACAGCAGTATCGTTGACCCGCCGCGGAGGGGGCTCGGCGCCGTTGGGCACAGTTGTTTCGTGCCCTACGGCGCGCGCAGCCCGACCCGGAGCGCAGCGGAGGGGCACGCCCAAACGCAGGTCGAGCAGTTGCAGTCGATGTTGATGTTCGGCAGTCACCGAAGTCCGCCCATACAACGCAGTCGCCAGACATACACATGACCCAGAGTCCCGTCACCGCCCAGCAGATGGACGCCATCCGCGAGGTGGTGAACATCGGCGCCGGCCACGCGGCCACCAACCTCTCGGCCCTTACCGGGCTGACCGTGATGATCTCCGTGCCGCGCATCCAGTGGGCGCGCACGGAGTCGGGCGCGGGGCTCCCCGGCACGGGCGACCTGGTGGTCATCACCGTCCCCATCACGGGGGTGAGCGAGATGGGCGGCGAACGCGCGGCGCTCATCCTGGCCAAGGAGACGGCCCTGCGCATGGTGGCCCTCATGCTGCGCCGCGACCCCAGCCGCCACGTGGAGGTGGGGGAGCTGGAAAAGTCGGCGCTCATGGAGATGGGCAACATCGTCTGCGCGGCGTACGTGGGGGTGCTGGGCACCTTCCTGGGCAAGGGCGTGATGATCGGCACGCCGGAGATGATGCTGGGCGCCCGCGAGGAGGTGGGCGAGCAGGCGGCGGACGGGCTGGTGATCGAGACCGACTTCACCTTCCTGGACACCACCTTCGAGGGCGTCTTCGTGCTGAGCCACAGCGACGTCTCCTTTGCCTCGCTGCTGACGGCGCTGGGCTTCAAGGACGTGGCCGCCCCCGGCGGCGCGCCCAGCTGACCGCCGCGCGCCCGCCCATGGCCTCCGCCCCGTTCTCGGCCGCCGCGCGCCACGCGCACCTGGCGTCGCTGGCCGGCGAGACGTGGGACCTGCTCGTGATCGGCGGGGGCATCACGGGCGCTGCGGCGGCGCGCGACGCGGCCGGGCGCGGGCTGCGCGTGGCGCTGGTGGACGCGGGCGACGTGGGGCGCGGCACCAGCAGCCGCAGCAGCCGGCTCATCCACGGCGGGCTGCGCTACCTGGAGACGTACGACTTTCGCCTGGTCTTCGAGGCCAGCGCGGAACGCCGGCGCCTGCTGGCGCTGGCCACCCACCTGGTGCATCCCCTTCCCTTCCTGTTCCCCGTCTACAGCGGCGCCCCGGTGGGCTACCGCATGCTTCAGGCGGGGATGTGGCTGTACGATGGCCTTTCCCTGTTCCGCAACATCGCGCGCCACCGGATGCTCCCCCGCGCAAAGGCGCTGGACGAGGAGCCGCTGCTGCGCTCGGACGGCCTCCTTGGCGCCGCGGTCTACTATGACGCGGCGGTGGACGACGCGCGGCTCACGCTGGCCAACGCCCGCGGCGCGCACGAGGCGGGCGCGGCGGTGGTGCCGCACGCGGAGGTCGCGGGATTCCTGCGCAACGGGCGGGGGATCGCGGGCGCGCGGGTGCGCGACTGCCTGCGCAAGGGCGCGGAGGCGATCGACGTGCGGGCGCGCGTGGTGCTGAACGCCACGGGGCCGTGGAGCGACGCCGTGCGCAAGCTGGCGGACCCCGGCGCGACCGCGCGGCTGCGGCCGACGAAAGGCGTGCACATCATGCTGCGCCGCGACCGGGTGGGGAACCGCAACGCCATCACCTTTCGCTCGCCGGTGGACGGCCGGGTGATGTTCGTGCTTCCCTGGGGCGAGTTCAGCTACGTGGGCACCACGGACACGGACTACGCCGGCTCCCCCGCGGAGGTGCGCGCGGAGCCGGAGGACGTGCGCTACCTGCTGGATTCCGCCAACTCCATCTTTCCCGGCGCCAGGCTCACGGAGTCGGACGTCGTCAGCACGTGGGCCGGCATCCGCCCCCTGCTGGCGCCGGCCAAGGGCGGGGACGGCGGATTGGCGGCCAGCGCCACCAGCCGCGAGCACGAGATCTGGCGCGACCGCGTGGGCCTGCTGAACATTGCCGGCGGCAAGCTGACCACCTACCGGGTGATGGCGGAGCAGGTGGTGGACGCGGCCGTGGACGGGCTGCGCGAGGAGCACGGCGTGGCCAGCCGCGTGTCTCCCACGGGCGCCCTGCGCCTTCCCGGCGACCCGGAGGGCCCGTGGGAGGCGTTCCGCGACACGGTCGTTCGCGAGGCCGTGGCCGCCGGCCTGGGCGCCGACACGGGCGAGCACCTGGCGCGCGCCTACGGCACGGACGCGGAGCACGTGCTCGCGCTGGTCCGCGGCGACGCGGCGCTGGCCGGGCGGCTGATGGAGGGGCATCCCTACGTATGGGCGGAGGTGGTGCACACCGTCCGCGGGGAGATGGCGCTGACGCTGGAGGACGTGCTCGTCCGGCGGCTGCACCTGTTCTACGAGGCGGCGGACGGCGGCCTGGCGGTGGCGGAGGCGATCGCCCGCCGCATGGCCGCGGAGCCGGGCATCGGCTGGACGGAGGCGGACGTCGCGTCGCAGGTGGATGCGTACCGCGTGTCCGTGGGGGAGACGCGGGGGTTCGGGGGATAGACGGCGGGTGGATCGAACTCCCGCGACCGGAGGAAAGATGGGCGCGGGGAAAGACGGAAGCGATTGAAATCGCGGCATCGCGGCTACAACTTCACACTGTCCGCCTCCGCGGACACCGGCAACGGCAGCCCTCCTGCCTCCCCATCCAGGCTCCCGGATTTCATCCGACCACAGGAGCGGCAATGGATTTCGCAACCACGTATCTGCAGGACGTCCGTGAACTCGCCGCGTACTACAAGCGGCTGGCGGACGACGCCATGGCGCAGGTGGACGACGCGCAGTTCGCCACGCCGCTGGGCGGGGACGAGAACAGCATCGCGCTGATCGCCAAGCACCTCGCGGGCAACCTGCGCTCGCGGTGGACGGACTTTCTCACGACCGACGGCGAAAAGCCGGACCGCGACCGGGACGGCGAGTTCGAGCTGGCTGACGCGGGCGCGGACGGACGCGCGGCCCTGCTGGAGGCGTGGGAGCGCGGCTGGGCCATCTTCCTGGGCACGCTGGAGTCGCTGGCGCCGGAGGACCTGGGGCGCACGGTGCACATCCGCGGCGAGGCGTACGGCGTGATCCGCGCGGTGGACCGAGGCGTGGCGCACGCATGCTACCACGTGGGGCAGATCGTCCTGCTGGCCAGGCACTTTGCGGGGCCGCGATGGCGCACGCTCAGCATCCCCCGCAACCAGTCGCGCACGTTCGACGCGGAAACGGCCCGCTACGGCAGCCGCTGACGCCGCCGGGAAGGGCCTGACCGCGCCGTCACCCTGCGCACCCGCCGCCCGCGAGGGAACATCGAGCCCGCGGGAGAGATACACGTCGCCCGGTTGATGATGAAGACCCGCCTCGCGCCGGCATCCCTCGCCCGGGCGGCCCCCCTTAGAATCCTCCCCATCAATGGAAACCACCTCCCTCGCGCCCGCCGCGGCGCCCGTGAGCGCGCCTCCCCTGCGCCTGCTGTCGCTGGACGACGCGAACATCGGCCTGGACGACGTGATCGTGCGGCCCCGGAAGCCGGGCGTGGCGTTCGTCGCGGTGTTCGCGCTGGGGGCGGCGGGATTGGCGACCTGGAAGGCGACGACCGGCGACCTGCCCCTGGCGATCGCGGCCGGCTGCGCCGCGGCATTCCTGGGCGCCACGTGGCTCCTGCTCCGGCACCGGCTCCGCGGCCGGCGTCCGGGGGCGTGGCAGATGGCCATCGGCCGCGACCGCGTGCTCATCCGCTACCGCGGCGTCGTGGAGGCGGACCTTTCGCCCAACGCCCCGCAGTTGATCGAGCTTCCCCTGGCGAACGTGCTGGGTGTGCGGCAACTGAAGCGCGGGATCCACGAGGCAGGGAGGGACGGCCAGATGCTGAGCTACACGTACCTGGACTTCCGGGTGCGGGATTGCGATCTGCGCCCGCTGCAGGCGGTGCTGCAGGGGGAGCAGAGCAGCCATACGCGCACGTGGCTCACCCGCCGCAACCCTGGCGTCATCGTCGGCGCGGAGGGGGTGCTGCGCGTGGAGACGTCGTTCCAGGGCACGGGCACGGCGCCGGACACGGACGAGATCCTGCGCCTGCTGGCCGAGCGCGTCCCGCGGGATGCGGACGCACAGGAGTACCTGGACCTCCGGCAACCCACCACCCTGCTGCCGGAAGACAAGGAAAAGGGGCTGCGTGCCATCGGCGAGGTGAGCACGCACCGCGCCCTGCTGCTCGCCGAGCTGATGCATCCGCAGGCGTCGCGCGCCGAGCTGCAGCAGCGCATCGCGGACCTGGTCGCCTGCCCCGCCCCCGCCGCGCCGGCCCGACCCGGCGCATCCGCCGACTCCGTCGATTTCGCCGCGACGTCCCCGCTCGCCGAATCCGCCGCGACGCCCGAGCTCGCCGCATCCGCCGAGACCTCCGGGCTCTCGAACGCCGCGCCACGGACGGAGCTCGCCCGCACGCCGCAGCCATCCGCATCCGCATCCGCATCCGCACCGACATCCGCGGACGGCGGACGGGGTGAAGTCGCGCTGCCCTCGCCGCGCTTTCTGCGCCCCAGCGAGGCGGCGATCCGCGGCGACGAGCGGCTGGTACGGCCCAACGCCGTGTTCCAGCTGGTTTTCGGAATCGTGCTGCTCGGGGTCGCGGGATGGATGGGGTGGAGGTACCGGGAGGGCACGATCCACTGGGGATGGGCGGCCGGGGTGGGAGCCTTCTGCCTCCTGTTCGGGGTCTGGATGCTCCAGAGCTGGCGCCTCTCGTTGCGGCCGGAGGCGTGGCTGCTGGCGATTGGGCCGGAGCGCGTCCTGGTGCGCGTGCGCACCTACCTCAACGCGCACCTCACGGCCGACGAGCCGCAGATCGTGGAGCTGCCGCTCGCCCACCTCGTGTCCGTGCGCCTGAGAAACTACAAGCGCGAACGGGGAGGCCCGTCCGACGGGAAGAACTACAAGCACACCACGTACCTGGACTTCCGCACCCGGGACACGGACCTGGGCCCGCTCGGGGAGGCACTGGCCCGCGAGTACGCGCCGCGCGCCGACGGTTCCTCCACGCCTCCCATCGTGCTGATGGACGGCGACATGCTGAGCGTGGTGATGGAGCCCACCCGGCCGGACCGGGACGAGGTGCTCTGCCTGCTGGGGGAGCGGATGCCCCGCGAGGACACCGTTTCCGAGGTGGTGGACCTCGGCGGGCGCAGCAGGATGCGGCTGACGGAGCCCCCGGCACCGAAGCACCCCCCCGTCCGCGACACGTAGGCCGCGAACGGGAGGGATGTAAAGGGACTTGCGCTTCGGGTAATGTGCGGTTATACTTGGGCAGCGGTAAAAGCGTAAAGGTACCTCCCCGGTGAAAAGAGCCCATGGGGCTCTCCCTTCTTAGAAAGGGTAGCTGGGGAGGTCGCTTTTTATACACCCACCCCGCAGGCGTGCCACTCGCTCCGGATCCACGGCCGGATCCGCTCGTACGACCGGCTGTCGCCGCGCAGCTTTCGCTGCAGCGCCCACGTGCAGTAGTCCACCGCCTGCAGCCCCGCGTGCGCCGCCGACGCGTGGTGGACCACCGAGAACTGCCGGTCTCCCAGCGACCTGCGGATCGCCGTCCGGAACGCCTTTTCTAGCGCCTTTCGCTCGCGCTGGAGGGGGAGCGTGTCCGTTACCACCACGATGGTCTCCTCCAGGTGGCGCACGCGGGCCAGCGCCGCCTCCACGATGGCGTACCCGTGGTGCGAGTAGAACTCGAACGGGTGGCGCAGCACGGGATGCAGCTCGCGCTTGTCCGCGACCAGCAGGTCCAGCTCGAACCCGCCCACCTCCGCCAGCGTCGCGAACACGCGGTCACGCACGGCCTGCCGGTCTTCGGCCGCGTGAAAGTGCTCCAGCTCCAGCCCCTCCTCCATCAGCGCGTACCGCAGCCGCGTGAGCGCCGCCGTCAGCGGCCCCGGGTCGCGCAGCGTGAGCACGCCGAAGCAGAAGTGCCGCGAGCCGTTGGGGGAAAAGTCCAGGTTCCCCGATTCGTCAAAGAACAGAAACACCGCCACCCCGCCCTCCTCGTCCGCACGTGCGACAAACCCGACGTCCCCTCCGGATCGGAGAGGACGATGATACATAATCTCGGTGTCTACTTTGATCAAGCCCCGTGACGAAGAAGCCCGCCGAAACACAGGTTTCGGCGGGCTTTTCGCGTTCCTGGATGGAAGGATGGATCAGCCGCGGTGGATCAGCACCGCCCTCATCCGCCGTCCCCCTGCTCCACTACGACCACGTCGCCGGCGGGCACCGGCGTGTAGCCGATGCACTGCAGCACGGGCGTGCGCGGATATCTCGGGAAGCGCGGATCGACCTCCGAGAGCTGGCACATGAAGAAGCGCGAGCCCTTGCGCGTGTCCACGATGCGGACGTTCGCGCAGCTTTCGCACAGGCCGGCGGGCGGGGCGTAGGGCGGGCTCACGCGTCGCGCCCCGCCGGCTGGGGCTCCGGCTCGCGCGGGCCGCCCGGCTTCCACCCGCCGGACAGCGAGTAGCTGAAGAACAGGAACACGGCCCCAAATCCCAGGAAGAGGATCACGCGAAAGAGGGGATCCAGCCGCTCCAGGTCCACCAAAAACAGCTTGGTCACCGTTGCAAGCAGCGTCCAGATGGCCACGCGCTCCGCCGAGGGCCATCCCTGGCGCATGGCGACGAGCAGCAGCGCGAGCCCGTACGCACCCCAGAAGATGGTGGCGATCCCCTGCCCGCCGTCCAGCTGCGCCACCTGGCGCCACACCCACCCCAGCACCGCCACGTGCGCGAAGATGCGATACGCCAGCATCTCCGTCCGCCCCTGCACTACGTACGAGATGGCGAGGCCGGCGCCGATGGCCGCCAGGTCCGCGGCCACGCGGGGCACACTGGTGTCGCCGCTGGCGACCAGGCGGACGAGCACCCACGCGCCCACGCCCACGTACGCCTTGTGCGCCAGCCAGCGGATGGCCGGCCCCGCGCCCCCGGACGCCAGCAGGTGCAGCCCCAGCGCCTGCAGGGCCAGCGCCGCCAGCAGCGGCTCCGCGTCCAGCGCGGCCAGGCACCCCGCCGGCAGCACGACGGCCGCGGCGAACAGGAGCACGCGCGCCAGCCGCCCGTCCGCCCCGCGCAGGGCCCACGCCGCCAGCGCGTAGGCGGCAGCGACCCCCACGGCCAGCACGCCCCACGCGTCCGGCTTCATCCGCCACGCCAGCGCCGAGGTGCCGATGAACATGGCCGGCGCCACGACGGCCACGCCGTACCAGTGCAGCGCATCCAGGTCCCGCCAGTGTCGCTCGTGCGGCCGTCCGTCCCCGTGGGCGCGCGTCGTACGGATGGTCGCCAGCACGCGGCGGGCGAGGGGGAGCGCGCCCAGCAGCACCCACGCGAACAGGGCCGCAGACTGCATCCACGCGCGCGAGTCCGCGGGATGAAGGCCCGCGCGGGGGCCGTAGTTGATGGCGAACGCGTACGACGCCAGCAGCGCCCACCCGAACGCCATCGACGTCCACAGCACGGAGCGCCAGCCGCGGCGCAGGTACGGCACCACCGTCCACGCGAGCACGGCGGAGGTGTACAGCGCCAGCCCGCGCGGCGTGGCGTACGAAATCCCCAGCACCAGCGGCGTCCCCAGCCCCCCCAGCGCGCCCAGGATGGCCAGCGCCGGCTGCCCCCGCCACATCGCGAGGGCGAACGCGCCGGCGGTGATCAGCATCATCCCCACGAACGCCAGCCCGTAGCCCACCAGCGCGTACAGGTTGAACGCCGCCCATCCCGTGATGTAGAACGTGGCCATCCCTCCGCCCAGCAGCACGGAGGCGAAGCGGCGCTGCTCGTTCATCCGCAGCCCCACGACCGTGAGCACCGCGCCCACCGCCGCGCCGAAGCTCACGCGCACGGCCGGGGTGAGCCAGCCCATGTCGATGGAGTAGCGAAAGAGCAGCGCCACGCCCAGCAGCAGCAGGCCGATGCCCAGCCGGTTGAGCCACGTCTGCCCGTCCCAGGCGAGCAGGCCGCCGAGCACCGAATCCAGGGAGTCGTGGGGATTGCGCCGGGGCACGCCGGGTTCCGCCACACGCGGGGGCGGGGCGGCGGCGGGCACCGGGG
>DASQZE010000504.1:0-2683 GCA_035638875.1 Longimicrobium sp. | reverse complement strand
CTCCGCGTCCTCCGCGCTCTCCGCGTGAAGCCCCTCCATAAAACTTTGAGTGCACACTCAACTCGGATATCCGGTATTACACGGAGGAAGCGAAGCGTTTGTTCCCCGTGCCCCCTGTGGCCTCCGTGTGAGACAGCAGTTTAGATCCAGGTGCACAACCAATTGCGAGATTCGGTATGAGATCCTGCCGTTTCCATCCCGCGCGAGGAACCCGGAATCCCACTCCGCGCTCAATCCTCCACCAGGTACGCGATGCCCCAGGCACCCTCGCCGGCGTGCGTGCCGATGATGGGGGTGCCGGGCGCCTGCACCACGTCCACGTTGCCGTAGCGGGCGCGGATCTCCCGCGTGACCGGCTCCAGCATCTCCGGCGCGGCCACGTGCATCACCCCGAAGCGCACCTTCTTCGCGGACTTCGGCACCTTGCGCTCCAGGATCTCCAGCATCTTGGGGAGCGCGTTCTTGCGGCCGCGCACCCGGTCGATGGGGAGCAGCTTGCCGCTCGGGTCGATGTCCAGCACGGGCTTGATGTCCAGCAGGCTGCCCAGCCACGCCTTGCCGCGCCCCACCCGCCCCGACGCCAGCGCCCGCTCGAACGTATCCAGCACGATGAAGAAGCCGCTCTGCTTGCGCACCCGGTCCAGCTCCGCCAGGATGCGCGGCGGGTCCCATCCCAGCTCGCCCAGCTCGCTGGCCTTGAGCGCCAGCAGCCCCTGCAGCAGCGAGCCGCCCTTGCTGTCGAACAGGTGGATGGGCACGCCCGCGTCGCCCAGCTGCTTGAGCGCCGCCTGCGCGCTGGCGTAGGTGCCGCTGAGCGCCGACGAGAGCAGCACGCCGATCACGTTCTCGCCCTCCTCGGCCGCGCGCCGGAAGCCCTCCATGAACGCCGCCGGTGCCGGCTGCGACGTGCTGGGGTGCGCGCCCTTCTTGAGCTCGATGACGAACTGCTCCGGCGTCATGTCGAACCGGTCGCGCAGCACCTGGTTCTCGAAGATCAGGTTCAGCGCCACCAGGTGCATGCCGTGGCCGCGCACGATCTCGTCCGGCAGGTCGCACGCCGTGTCCGTGACCACGGTGATGGGGCGGCGGGCCAGCGTCATGTGCCCCGCGGCGGAGCGCTGCGCCACGGCGTGCTGCGCCTGCATGTCCTCGGCCTTGTGCGACGCCAGCTCGCCGAAGCCGCGCAGGTAGCCGAACACCTCGTCGGGCTCGTCGGTGTGGATGTGCACCTTGAGCATGTCGCCGCTGCGGATGACCACCAGCGAGTCGCCCCGCTCGCGCAGCCACGCCCGCGCCGCGTCCTGCGTGGGCAGGTTCGTGCCCCGCACCAGCGCCTCCGTGCAGAACCGGAACTGCTCCTCGTCGCCGTACGCGGCCTGCGCGGCCGCGAAGATCTCCGGCTCCGCCCCGTAGTCCGGCGTGTCCTCCAGCGCCGTCAGCGGGTCGCCGCTCAGGTAGCCGCCGATGCCTTCCAGGATGTGGACGAAGCCCTTGGCGCCCGCGTCCACCACGCCGGCGGCCTTGAGCTGGGGGAGCAGCTCCGGCGTGTTGGCCAGCGCCTCGCGCGCCTTGACCAGCAGCCGCTCGAAGAGGACCACGAAGTCCGAGTGCTGCAGCCGCTCGGCCTCGTCGGCCACGGCGCGCATGATGGTGATCATGGTGCCTTCGACGGGCTTTTCCAGCGCCTCGTACACGTGCGCCGTGGCGCTGCGCAGCACCCCGCCGAACTCGGCCACGCCCAGCCGCGTGCGGTCGCCCACGGCCTCGGCAAAGCCCAGCAGGAAGTGCGAGAGGATCATCCCGCAGTTGCCGCGCGCGCCCATGATCCCCGCGTTGGCCGCCTCGCGCGCCACCCGCCCCACCGAGGTGTCGGTGTTGCGGCGCAGGTGATCGGCGATGGAGCTCACCGTGAGGGCCAGGTTGGTCCCCGTGTCGCCGTCCGGGACGGGGAACACGTTGATGCGGTTGAGGTCCGCGCGGTGCCGCTGCACGTACTCCGAGGCCATGATGAGCGCGCCGCGCAGGCCGGCGCCGTCCAGGAATGTCGTCTTCATGTGGAAATCGGTACCTTCCGGTGGCACGGCGGGCCGGACGCCGAAAGTGGCGCCGCGGGCGGCGTGCCCGGCCCCTCGCGGGGCGGCTGGACCAAACATGGGGCGGGGTGGTGCGCCCGCATACTGGTTCCCGCGCATTCCTTATGCAAGGGGTGGGCACATCGGCGCCCGCGGTACACCTCTCGCGCAGGTCCTTGTCCGTGCGCTACTCTTCCGGTCCGGCGGGGGCACCATCCTCATCCAATCTCAACCATCGCAAACCATGGCGTTGCAACACTTTTTCGGCGCGCACACGGTGGACAACGGCGGCATCCACATGGCCGCGCGCCGTGCGGGGAGCGCGGGGATGCGGGCGCTGCAGTGCTTTACGGCCGTTCCCCGCTTCTACGGCGACAAGAGCACCATCAAGCCCGAGCGGGTGGACCGCTTTCGCCGCGCCCTGGACGAGGCCGGCATCCGCCACCAGAACGTGGTGGTGCACGCCGCCTACGTGCTGAGCGTGGCCACGGCCGAGCCGGACAAGTGGGAGCGCGCCGCGGGGGGCCTGACCATGGAGATGAAGCGGTCCAACGCGCTGGGCGTGGGCGCCGTCTGCTTTCATCCCGGCTCCGCCACGGACGGCGACCCCA
>DASQZE010000503.1:0-3618 GCA_035638875.1 Longimicrobium sp. | reverse complement strand
ACCTGGCCGTGCTGTACGCGTACGCCGTGAAGGTGCTGGCCACGGGCGAGCTGCCGCGCAACCTGGTGTCGCCGCTGGTGATCGCGGCGGGACTCATCGGGCTGCTGGGCGCCGTGCTGCTGGAGCCCGTGCACGATGACGACGAGCACCGCGGCGTGTCCCTGCTCATCCGCGCCGTCCCCGCGCTGCTCCTGCCCCTGGTTCCCCTGGCGCTGTGGGCCCTGGGCGCGCGGCTGGGGGAGTACGGGTGGACGGAGTTCCGCTACGTGCGGGTGGCGGCGGTGGTGGCGATCGGCATCCTGGCCGTCGCGGGGACGATCCGCCTGGTCCGCCGGGGGCGGCCCCTGCAGGGCACGGTACCGGCCGTGTTCGCCGCCGTGCTGCTGCTTTCCGCACTGGGGCCGTGGAGCGCGCCGGCCGTCTCGCGCCGCGACCAGACGGACCGGCTGCGCGCCGAGCTGCGCCGGGCGCGCATCGATCCCCGCACCCTGCCGGCGGACAGCGTGCAGGTGGATTCCGCGGGATACGCACGGATCGCCTCGGCCTCGCGCTACCTGCTGGACGCGCACGGCATCGGCGCGCTGCAGGCCGTGATCCCGTCGCTGCCCGATACCACCCGCAGCGTGTGGGCGATGGGCGAAACGCTGGGGCTGCGCCTGCGCGACTGCGGGCCGCTGGAGTGGAGCACGGGGGAGCTGGCGTGGCAGGGGCAGGCCGTCCGCGGGCTGATGGGCGGCACCCTGGCGGAAGTCCAGCTGTCCGCGTCGCAGCCGGCGGAGCTTGCCGCCGTGGGGCTGCGCGCCACGCTGACCGACGACCGGCTGCGGGTGCAGGGGGCGGGATGGAGCGCGGAGGCCGACCTGGCGCCCCTGCGCGCGCGCCTGTGGACGGCGCCGCAGAACTGCACCCCGGGGTACGCCCGGGTCAGTGCCGCGGTGCAGCTGGCCCCGCCGGACGCCCTGGTGACGCTGCGCGACGGGTCCGGCCAGGCGCGCGCGCAGCTGGTCGTCACGCGCATCTCCGTGGGCATGCCCGTGGCGCGCACCCCCAGCGCCAAGCGTCCCGGCGTGCACGTCCGCGAGGTGACGGGGTTCCTCGTCGTCCCCTGACGTTCCGCCGGTCCCTCCGCCGCGCGTTTTGTCTTCCTGAGGGAGGCGCCGGCGGGTCCATCCCGTGCGGATTCCCGGAAGCCGACCGAAGGATCTCCTGTCCCGTGCTCGACCGCCGTGATCGCGGGAAGAGACCTTTCCGGGTGATGGATGGCGGCCGGTGCAAGGACCGTGTGATCCCGATCGCCACGGCGAATCGTGCACGCGGAGTCTTCCGGCCGTTTTCCCCCGGCGCACGCGGGGCAGGAGGCCGTTCTTTCGCCTGGCACGTCTTTGGTACCGGCGGAGGCCGGCCGTGTGAAGTCGTAGCGGCGAATTTATCCGCTCCTCCCTCCCGCGGAGCCTGCGCGCAGCAGGAACCGCATCTCCCGTGAACGACCAACCGGCCCCCGGCACGACGGCGGGCCGGTTCCGCCCCGCGCGGCCTCGAACGGCCGTTCGCACGCTTGACAAAGGCCTGCCGCGGCGGGCACTTTCACGCCATGACACTGGACACGCAGACGGCTCCCGCCGACGAGCTGCTGGAGCGGTTTCGCGCCCGCCAGCGCACGGCGCTGGCCCGCGCCATATCGATCGTGGAGAACGGGCGCCCCGGCTTCGAGCGCATTCTGCACGCGCTGCACGCCGACATGGGACGCGCGCACCGCATCGGCGTCACGGGGCCGCCCGGCGCGGGCAAGTCCACGCTGACCTCCAAGCTCGCCCTGGAGCTGCGCAAGCGCGACGAGCGCATCGGCATCGTGGCCGTGGACCCCTCGTCGCCGTTCACGGGCGGGGCGCTGCTGGGCGACCGCATCCGGATGACGAACATCTCCACGGACCCGGGGATCTTCATCCGCTCCATGGCCACCCGCGGCCACCTGGGCGGCCTGGCCACCACCACCAAGGAAGTGGCCGACCTGCTGGATGCGTACGGCTACGACCGCGTGGTGCTGGAGACCGTGGGCGTGGGGCAGAGCGAGCTGGAGATCGCCCGCACGGCCGACACCAGCGTCGTCGTGCTCGTCCCCGAATCGGGCGACAGCATCCAGGCCATGAAGGCGGGACTGATGGAGGTGGCGGACGTGTTCGTCATCAACAAGGCCGACCGCCCCGGCGCCGACCGGCTGGCGCAGGAGCTGGAGGTGATGCTGCACATGCGCCTGGGCGAGATGCCGCAGAACGCCGGCCACCACGGCGTATCCCTCAAGTCCGTGCAGAAGGCCGCGCGGGCCGGCGTCGAGGCGAAAGCGGAGGAAGTCGGCGCCTGGGCCATCCCCGTCCTCAAGACGACGGCGCAGTCGGGCGAGGGGGTGGAGGAGCTGGTCCGAACGCTGGACCGCCATCGGGTGTTTCTGGACGACTCGGGCGAGCTGAGCCGGCGGCGGCAGGCACGCCTGGCGGAACGGGTGCGGGCGGTGGTGGAGCGCCGGTTGCAGCGGCTGGCCTGGGAGAAGGGTCCGGGCGAGGAGATCCTCACCGGTTCGCTGGCGGCGCTGGAGGCGGGCGAGGTATCGCCCTACGCCGTGGCGGACCGGATCATCAAGCAGCTCGGGGTAAGCCCCCACGGAATCGAGAGAGCCGAATCATGAGCGTCGTGGAGCGCAACGTCCCCCCGTCCGACCTGCTGGAGCGGATCCGGGAAACCGAGAAGGAGCTGGAGAGCCTGCGTGCCGGCCTGGCCGCGTGGGAAGGGGCGTACGAGCGCACGGGCGCCCGCGACGCCAACTTCACCACCATCTCCGGCGTGCCGGTGGAGCCGCTGTACACGCCCCTGGACCGCCCCGCCCCGTCCGCCGAAGAGGCCGCGTACTACAACGCGCGCATCGGCATGCCGGGCGAGTTCCCGTTCACGCGCGGGCCGTACGGCACCATGTACCGCACGCGGCTGTGGACCATGCGCCAGTTCGCCGGCTTCGGCACGGCGGAGGAGACCAACCAGCGCTACCACTTCCTGCTGGGGCGCGGGCAGACGGGCCTGTCGGTGGCGTTCGACTTTCCCACGCTCATGGGATACGACAGCGACCACCCGCGGTCGCTGGGCGAGGTGGGCAAGTGCGGCGTGGCGATCAGCTCGCTGGACGACATGGAAACCCTGTTCGACGGCATTCCGCTCGACCAGGTGAGCGTGTCGATGACCATCAACGGGCCGGCCATCATCCTGTTCTGCTTCTACATGGTGGCGGCGGAGAAGCAGGGCGTGCCGTTCAGCAAGCTGCGCGGCACGGTGCAGAACGACATCCTCAAGGAGTACCAGGCGCAGCACGCCTGGGTGTTTCCGCCGGAGCCGGCGCTGCGCCTGATCGTGGACATGTTCGAGTGGGCCTCCAGGGAGGCGCCCAAGTACAACCCCATCTCCATCAGCGGCTACCACATCCGCGAGGCGGGGTCCACGGCCGTGCAGGAGCTGGCGTACACGCTCGCGAACGGGCTCGACTACGTGCGCCGCGCGGTGGAGCGGGGGCTGGACGTGGACGACTTCGCGCCGCGCCTCTCGTTCTTTTGGGACGTGCACAACGACTTCTTCGAG
>DASQZE010000502.1:0-6747 GCA_035638875.1 Longimicrobium sp. | reverse complement strand
CGGCTGAATGCCGTCCTCGCCCGCCTCAGCCGTCCCCGTCCCCTTCACGCCTCCTTCTCGCCGGCGATCTCCACGTCCAGGCCGAAGGTGTCCGTGAACAGGCCGCCCTTGCGGCGCAGGGCCCAGCGCTCCAGCAGCAGGTCGCCGTTGCCGTCCAGCTCCAGCGTGAGCTTGCTCTTGCCGGCGGATGCCTTCACGGCCTTGACCGCCTGCAGGTGCTCGCGGTCCAGCGCGTCGGCAATGCGCAGCAGCGAGGCGAGCTTCACCACCCGCTCGCGGTCCTCGGACACCAGGCGTGTGAAGGTGTCGTGGTGCACGGCGGGCACGCCTTTGCGGTGGTAGCGGGCCACGTTGGCCACGATGTCGATCTCCCGCTGCGTGAACTCGGGGACCTCGGACTGCGAGATGATGTACAGCGAGTGCTTGTGGTGCTTCTTGTGGCCGATGAAGATGCCGATGTCGTGCAGCGTGGCGGCCGCCAGCAGCATCCGCCGGTCCGGCGCCTCCAGCTTGTGCAGCTTGTGCAGCTGGTCAAAGAGCGAGCCCGCCAGCTTGGCCACGTGCGCCGCGTGCACCTCGTCGAACTGGTAGCGGTGGCCCAGGGCCACGGCGCCCGCGATGGCCTGCATCTCCTTGCGGACCTCGTGCGCCTCGTGCGTGGTGAGGTCGTCCACCAGGTCCACCAGCACGCCGTCCTTCAGCCCCACCGCGGGCACGAGGATCTCGTCCACCCCGGCGAGCGACGCCAGCCGCTCGTAGACCATGGCGGCGGGGAGAATGACGTCCGCACGGTCTTCGCGCAGCCCCAGCTGCTCCACCCGCTGGCGGTACGACAGGCTGGAAAGCTTGTCGATGGCCGCCCGCAGCTCCGGCAGGGGTACCCGCGCCACCCGCCCGCGCCCCGGCTCGGCCCCGATGAGCTTGGCCAGCGCCTCGATGTTGCCCCCCGTGGCGCACAGGCCCGCGGGGTTCCACTGCTTGGCGATGACGGGGATGCGCAGCGTGTTGGCGTACTCCTCCAGCAGCCGCTGGAACCGGCCCGGCTCCTCGCTGGAGCCCGCCAGTTCCTCCAGCAGCCGCACCGAGCCCATCGTGTGCGACTCGCTCCACAGGATGGCGGCGGTATCCACCAGCGAGACTTCCACGCTGCCGCCGCCCAGGTCCACCAGCAGCCACTTCCGCTTGCCGAACGGCACCTGGGCGCGCACGGCCTCGTAGACCAGGCGCGCCTCCTCCGTGCCGGTGATCACCTCCAGGTCGATGCCCGTTTCGCGCCGCACGCGGGCCACGAACTCCTCGCCGTTGCGGCTTTCGCGGGTGGCGCTGGTGGCCACGGCGCGGTAGTGCTCGATGCCCAGCTCCTGCATCTGCGCCCGGAACCCGGCGATGGCCTCTACGGCCGCCTCCATGGTCTCGCGCGCCAGCTTGCCGGAGAGGAACACCTCGTGGCCCAGGCGGACGGACGCGCGGCTTTCGGCCAGCACGCGGTACTCCGTGGGCGCGGAGAACTCCGCGGCCAAAAAGCGGATGGCGTTGCTGCCCACGTCCACGCCGGCCACGCGCAGGGGATACTGCGGCGGCGCGGCGGCGGCGTCCTTGGCTTTGGCGCGGGTTTGTAGCTGGCTCATGGATCGGCTGAAGGGTCGGGGCGTGCCGGGGCCCGGCGCAATCGCCGGACCAAGCCCCGAACTGCAGTGGGAAAGTGCGGAAGTGCGGAAGTGCGGAAGTGCGAAAGTGCGGAAGTGCGAAAGTGGGGGGCGGCGCGGGGGCGGGCTCCCGCCGCGCCCCCACCCGGACTCGTAAACCTCGTCCACCCTCCCCCAAAAACCCCTGGGGGAGGGTTGATCAAGCGAAGCCCGAGCGCGCCAGCCGCCACTCACCAAGCACGCAGTTCTCCGCGCCCGCCGGAACTCCGCTTCCCTGCACAGGTCCATCGCCCGGATGCAGTTCAACCTCCCCGAGGGTTTTTTGGGGGAGGTGCGAGCCTACGCGAGCGGTGGGAGCGCTACGGGACTCTGCCCGCCCGCGCAAACCTCAGCCTGCAGCCCACCCCTGCCGTTGCTGGCCGTCCCCTGTAACCTGTCCCCTGTAACCCGCGGTTCCGTCCCCCGCAGTTCCCGCCCCTACACCAGCGGCGGCGGGGCCACGCGCGCGCCGATCAGCTTGTCGAACCCGTTCTCCTCCGCGATGTCGGCCGCGTAGTCCAGCGTGCGGTCCTTGCGGATCCACGGGAACGGCAGCACGGGCACGGGCTCCAGTAGCTCCGCCAGCGCTTCCAGGTTCGTGCGCTCCGCGATGCCGCCCGGCTCGGGCCCCAGCGCGTTCAGCACCACGCCGCGTACGCGCAGGCCCGTGTCGTGGGCGGCGCGGACCGTGAGCAGCGTGTGGTTGATGGTCCCCAGGCGATTTCCGGCGACCACGACGAGATCCAGTCCCCATCCCACGAACAGGCCGTCGTAGGCCATGTCGCGGGTCAGGGGGACGAGCAGCCCGCCCGCGCCCTCCACCAGGATGGCGTCGCGCCCCTCGGCCAGCCCGTGGTAGGCGCGGTCCAGCGCGGCCAGGTCCACCGTGCCGCCGGAGCGGTTCAGCGCCACCCACGGCGACAGTGGCTCCGCCAGCAGGATGGGCCGCACGGACTCGATGGCGTCGCCGGCGCCGGCGGCCTCGCGCAGGCGCATGGCGTCGCTGGCGGGGTCATCCGCCTTGACGCCTGTTTCCACCGGCTTCATGGCCGCGACGCGAAAGCCGCGGCGGCGCAGCAGCGTGAGCAGCACCGTGGACACGTACGTCTTGCCGACGCCGGTGTCCGTCCCCGTGATCCCCAAGCGGATCATCGTGTCTCCAGGAATCGTTCGATCATGCCGTACACGCCCCCGATCTCTTCGGGGGTAACGCAATACGGAGGCAGCAGATACACCACGTCGCCCAGGGGCCGCAGCAGCACGCCGTACGCCCGCGCGAACGCCGCCAGCTCCGTGCCGACGGGGTCAAGATAGCCCGCGCCCGCCTCCAGGTCGAACGCGGCCACCGTCCCCAGCACCCGCGCGTTCCGCACCAGCGGATGCGACACCACCCGCGCCAGCCCCTCGCGGTGCGCCGCCTCGATCCCCTGACGCCGCGCCGTGCACGCGGGATCCACCGTCAATCGCAGCGACGCGAGCCCGGCCGCGCACGCCAGCGGGTTGCCCGTGAACGAGTGGCCATGAAAAAAAGTGAGGCGCCGGTCCTGGCTGCGGAACGTCTCGAACAGTTCCGCCGTGGCCACCGTAACACCCAGCGGCATGAATCCGCCCGTGACGCCCTTGCTCAGGCACACCAGGTCCGGCGCCACCCTCGCGCGGTCGCAGGCGAACAGCGGCCCCGTGCGCCCGAATCCCGTCGCCACCTCGTCCGCGATCAGGGGAATGCCGGCCGCGCGCGTGCGGTCGCGGATGCCACGGAGCACGTCCTCGCCGTACATCCGCATTCCCCCGGCCGCCAGCAGCAGCGGCTCCACGATGACCCCCGCCAGCTCCCCGCCGCGCGCCTCGATCAGCCGGTCCAGCGCCGCCAGTGTGTCGCCCTCCGTGGGATCGGGCAGGCGCGCGACCTGAAACAGGTGCTCGCCAAACGCTTCCGTGAATACGCTGGGCGCGCTGGCGCTCATGGCGCCGAAGGTGTCGCCGTGGTAGGCGTTGTCCAGCGCGGCGATGAGATTCCTCCGCTCGCCGCGGTTGCGCCACGACTGGATGGCGATCTTGATGGCCACTTCCACGGCCGTGGAGCCGTCGTCCGAGTAGAAGACGCGCTCCAGCCCCTCCGGCAGCACCCCCACGAGCTCCGCCGCCAGCCGCGACGCCGGCTCGTGCGTAAAGCCGGCGAAGATCACCTGTTCCAGCGTGCGCGCCTGCTCCGCGACGGCGTCGGCGATGGCGGGATGCGCGTGCCCGTGCAGGTTCACCCACCACGACGACACCGCGTCCAGCAGCCGGTTGCCCTCGCCGTCGATGAGATACGCGCCCTCGCCCCGGACGATGGGCGTGGCGCGCGGAAACAGCCCGTGCTGCGTGTACGGATGCCAGACGAACCGCTCGTCCAGCGCCTGCCAGTCAGACATTTCGAAACCGAAGTGCGTGAGTGCGTGAGTGCGTGAGTGCGTGAGTGCGAAAGTGCGAAAGTGCGAAAGTGCGAAAGTGCGAAAGTGCGAAAGTGCGAAAGTGCGAAAGTGCGAAAGTGCGAAAGTGCGAACGAGCGAGAAGTGCAAGTGGGGGTTGCGGTGGGCCTCGCCCCTGGGGGCCCTCACCCGGCTCGTTCCTCGCCACCCTCTCCCACAAACTGCGTGGGAGAGGGTATACACCCCAGCCCGCACGCGGGAGGCGGCCTTCCGCCGGGTGCGCAGTTCTCCCCCTCTCCGCGAGGAACGAGCGGGGAGGGGGCCGGGGGGAGGGGCGCCCCGCCGGTGCAGGAAGCCCGCTTCCGCGCACACGGATGGTCCTCGCCTCCGAAGCAGTTGCCCGCCGTCCCCTGTAACCCGTCCCCTGTAACCCGCCGTTGCCGTTGCCCGCTATTCCCTATTCCCTACTCCCTATTCCCTGCCCTTCCCTGCCCCAACCTGTCCAATCCCGCCCCGGGCGGACATTTTGCAGTTCGCAACGCGCCGTCCACCGTCGCGACCCATCATCCCGCAGCCATGCCGCACCGCACCCGCGCCTCGGCGCTTCCCGGACGCGACGAGCTCTACCGCCTGCTGGTGGAGAACGTCACCGACTACGCCATCATCCTGCTCAGCCCCGAGGGCCGCGTGGCCACGTGGACCGAGGGGGCCGGGCGGATGTTCGGGCACGACGACGACGAGGTGCTGGGACAGCCGCTCGCCACCTTCTATCCCCCCGGCGACGCGGAGAGCGGCGCCCCCGACCGCGACCTGCACACCGCCTCGCGCGACGGCCGGTGCGAGACGGTCGCCTGGCGCGTGCGGCGCGACGGGTCGCGGCTGTGGGTGAGCGTGGTCATCACGGCCATCCACGACGCCACCGGCAAGCTCATCGGCTTCGGGCAGATAACCCGCGACCTTACGGAGCGCAAGGAGGTCGCGGCGCGCTACGAGGAGAGCCGCCAGCGCTACCGCTCGCTCTTCGACAACAACCCCGACGCCATCTTCTCGTTCGACCTGGACGGGGCCCTGCGCACGGTCAACCCCGCCGCCGAGGACCTCACAGGCTACGACGCCGACGACCTGCGCTCCGCCACCTTCTGGTCGCTCGTGGTGCCCGACGAGCGCGAGCCCATGCGCACGGACTTCGGCGCGGCGGCGGGCGGCGCGCCGCAGAACGCCGAGACGGCCATGATGCACCGCACGGGGCGCCGCGTGGACGTGCGGGTGACGCTCGTGCCCATCGTGGTGGAAGGCGGCATCCTGGGCGTGTACTGCATCGCCGAGGACATCACCGAGCGCAAGCGCGCCCAGGCCGAGCGCGAGTCGCTGCTGCTGCGCGAGCGCATCGCCCGCGCCGAGGCCGAGGCCGCCAACCGGGCCAAGAGCGACTTCCTGGCCGTGGTGAGCCACGAGCTGCGCACGCCGCTGAACTCCGTGGTCAACTTCACCGACCTGCTGCTGGACGGCGACGCGGGCGCCATGTCCGACATCCAGCGCAAGCACCTGGACCGCGTGGCGGGAAACGCGCGGCAGCTGCAGGGGATGATCGAGGAGGTGCTGGGCTACGCGCGGCTGGATTCCGGCGAGGTGGAGGTGCGGCTGGAGCGGGTGGATGTGGGATCGGTGGCCGCGGAGCTCATGCACGAGGTGGAGGGCGCGGCCCGGCAAAAGGCGATCGTCATCCACTGCTCGCCCGACGGCGACTGCAGCGCCGAGACCGATCCGCGGCGCGTGCGCGAGCTGCTGCGGGCGGTGCTCTCCAACGCCGTCAAGTTCACGGAATCGGGCAGGGTGGAGATCGCCGTGCGGCGAGAGCCGGCGTGGGTGGCCGTGGCGGTCACGGACACGGGGATCGGCATCGATCCATCGCACGCGGACAAGATCTGGGACCCGTTCTGGCAGGCCGAGCACCCCCTGATCCGCCGGGCCGGCGGCAGCGGCCTGGGCCTGAGCGTCGCCCGCCGCCTGGCCGGCCTGCTGGGCGGCGACATCGCCGTCGACAGCACCCCCGGCGAAGGCAGCACGTTCACGGTCCGGCTGCCGCTGGCACACTGAAGGCAGGGCGGAAGTGCGTGAGTGCGAAAGTGCGAAAGTGCGAGAGGGGGGCCCGGCCGGGAGAGGGTGCCGGCGCGAGGTGGAGAACCGGCCCCCGGCGAATGAATTCGCGGCAATGCCCCGCGATGTCGGCCTTCGCCGACAGCTCGTGCCGCACGCCGCGTGAGTGCACCCCGGCGAGGCTCCGGAAGGTAAATCCCGCCGGTGTGCACCGGCCTCCCCCGTGCACGATCCCCACCAGCCGAACCCCGCCACCGCGCGGCACTGCTCCCGCACCGGACCCGTCGGCGAAGGCCGACATCACGTTTTCGGTGCCGCGACTTCAGTCGCCGGGCAAGGCCGGCCTGTGCACCCACTCCACCTTGCACCTGGTACTCCGCCCGCAACGATACAGATCAGCATCCTTTACTCCTGGTTCCAATTGGTTAAAGCCCTGAATATTTAACAGCGTGTTAGTCTCTTGTGGTTTTGTAATGATACCTTTTTGAACTTGCCGGTCAAGGTTCCGGCTTATATTATCTAAAGCTTCTGCGATCCTCTCCTGGGAGAGATCG
>DASQZE010000501.1:0-2480 GCA_035638875.1 Longimicrobium sp. | reverse complement strand
ATCACGCGTATCTAAAAGAGCACGACGCGATCTCCGGTTTAGGTGATTTTCCGCTCAGCTTCGGCTTAGCGCCTGAGAGATTTGAGTTTCAGGAAGGTTTGCGGCACCGACTCGTGGGCGCGTACCGGATCCTGTTCACCGTGACAGACCGCGTTTCCGTGCTTCACGTCAGGCACGGCCGCCAGGACGTCCTGCGCCCTGGCTAGCGGCTGAATCCGACTCTCTGCACACCTTTCGTCTCCCCCGCCCCGCCGTCTCGCCGTCCCTCCCCGCGCGCTGTATGTTCTCCGCCGACCGTCATCCATGCACCGTGGACCGAGCGAGACGAATGGCCGCGACCGACTTTCTGCAGCGCAACCGCGATCAGCACCTGCAAGAGCTGATGGAGTGGCTCCGCATCCCCAGCGTGAGCGCCAAGAGCGAGCACAAGGGCGACACCGCCCAGGCCGCCGAGTGGCTGGCCGGACGCATGCGCGAGGCCGGGCTGACCGTGGAGGTGATCCCCACCGAGGGGCATCCCGTGGTCGTCGGCGAGTGGCGCGGCGCCCCGAAAGGCGCCCCCACGCTGCTGGTGTACGGCCACTACGACGTGCAGCCGGCCGAGCCGCTGGAAGAGTGGAAGTCCGCCCCGTTCGAGCCGGAGATCCGCGACGGCAACCTGTTCGCCCGCGGCTCGGTGGACGACAAGGGCCAGGTCTACCTGCACGTCAAGGCGGTGCAGGCCCTGCTCGCGGACGGCGGCACCCTGCCGGCCAACGTGGTGTTCGTCATCGAAGGTGAAGAAGAAGTCGGCTCGCCCAACCTGGCCAGGTTTCTCCAGCAGAACCAGGAGCGGCTGGCCTGCGACACGGTGCTCATCAGTGACACCACCATGTTCGCGCCGGGGCTGCCCTCCATCACCACGGGGCTGCGGGGGATGGCATACATGGAGGTGCGCGTGCAGGGCCCGTCCGTGGACCTGCACTCCGGCGCGTACGGCGGCGCGGTCGTGAACCCTGCCAACGCGCTGGCCCGCATCATCTCGCAGCTGCACGACGAGCGCGGCCGCGTGAACATCCCCGGCTTCTACGACAAGGTGCGCGAGCTCACGTCGGAGCAGCGCCAGGGGATCTCGGGCCTGCCGTTCGAGGAAGAGAACCTGCGCAAGGAAGTGGGCGCACCCAGGCTGGGGGGCGAGGACGGCTACGGGCCCCTGGAGCGCATCTGGGCGCGCCCCACGCTGGACGTGAACGGCCTGCTGAGCGGCTACACGGGCGAAGGCGCCAAGACGGTGCTCCCGTCCAAGGCCATGGCCAAGGTTTCCATGCGCCTGGTGCCCGACCAGGACTACAAGGAGGTCGAGCGGATGTTCACGGACCACGTGAAGTCGCTGGCGCCGGAAGGGGTGACCGTGGAAGTGCTGGCGCTGCACGGCGGCCAGCCGTGGTTCAACGAGGGGAGCGGCCCCGTGTTCGACGCGGCGGCTCACGCGCTGGAGCACGCGTGGGGGCGCAAGCCGGTGTTCATCCGCGAGGGCGGATCCATCCCCATCGTGCAGGCGTTCCAGGAGACGCTGGGCGCGTCGGCGCTGCTCATCGGCTTCGGGCTGCCGGGGGAGAACGCGCACGCCCCCAACGAGTGGATGTCGGTGGAGAACTTTCACAAGGGCGCCGAGGCCATTGCCCGGCTGTACGAGGAACTGCGGTGAGCGGTGCGAACGGGGGCGGGGCGGAGGCCGAGGCGCGGGCCTTTGCCGATGCGCTGTCCGCACGCTACGCGGCGACGGAAAAGCAGGCGGCGCACGGGGCCTGGGACTCGGCCACGGGTGGCGGCGACGAGGCCATGGAGCGCGCCGTGCGCTACCGTGCGGAGTGCCGGACCCTCTTCTCCGATCCGGAGGGCGCGCGGCGGGTGCGCGAGTGGCTGGCCTCGGACCAGATCCGGGACCCGCGGCTGCGCCGCCAGCTGGAGGTGATGGACCACGAGTTCACCCGCAACCAGCTCCCCGCGGACACCATCGCCGACCTGGTGGGGCGCCACGGGGAGATGGAGCGCATCTTCTTCGACTTTCGCGCGGAGCTGAACGGGGAGCGCGTCTCCAACAACCAGATCCTGGACGTGCTCCGCACGGAGCGCGACGGAGCAGCGCGGCGGGCGGCGTGGAACGCCAGCAAACAGATCGGCGCGCAGATCGCGGCGCCCCTGCGCGAGTGGGTGCGGCGGCGCAACGCGGCGGCCCGGGAGCTGGGCTTTCGCGACGCGTACGCCATGGACCTGCACCTGCAGGAGATCGACGAAGCGGTGATGTTCGCCACGCTGGAGGGGCTGCGCGAGGGGAGCGAGGCCCCGTTCCGCGCGCTGCGGGCGGAGATCGACCGCGAGATGGCGGCGCGCTACGGCGTGGGGGTGGATGACCTGCGTCCCTGGCACTGGGAAGACCCCTACGCGCAGGAGGCGCCGCTGATGCGCGGGGTGGACCTGGAGGCCTGGTTCGCGGCGAA
>DASQZE010000500.1:0-10815 GCA_035638875.1 Longimicrobium sp. | reverse complement strand
GGAGGGGGCCCTTCGCCCGGTGCACAGCCTCCGCTGAGCTGCACGCACCGTCATCCGCCTCCATCTACAAATTTTGGACACGACTCTTGCATACGCAGGTCGAGCGCGTTATCGTTTGCGAAAATTCAGCAGGAGCAAACTTCGGCTTAAGAAAATAAGGTGACGACGCCAACCCGACTGGACGACATCGACATCCGGCTGCTGGAGATGCTGCAGGAGCACGGGCGCACGTCTCAGCACGACCTGGCACAGGCCGTGGGGCTGTCGTCGCCGGCGGTGAGCGAGCGGCTGCGCAAGCTGGAAGAGCGCGGAATAATCCGCCAGTTCACCGTGCTCGTGGACCCGCGCCGCGTGGGGCGCGACGTAACGGCGTTCATCTTCGTGGGGATCAACGGGTCCAGTTTTTACCCGGAGTTCCGGCAGCACGTGAAGGACCACCCCGAGGTGATGGAGTGCCACAGCGTCACGGGGCAGGGAAGCCACCTCTTGAAGATCCGCACCGACAGCACCTCCACGCTGGAGTCGCTGCTGGCCGAGATCCAGTCGTGGCCGGGGGTGCAGTGGACCACCACCAGCATCGTGCTCTCCACCGTAAAGGAAACCAGCGCGCTTTCGCTGGCACCGCGCGCCACGCCGGGCGCGGCATAGGCAGGACGGACGGCGGGGCGGATACGCCCTGAACCGGCAGACGGCAGACGGCAGACGGCACGCGACACACGTGACGGACGGCGGGGGCATAGTGCCCCCGCATCGACAACGACGACCGGATCGCCTTTCAACCCGACGCAGAGGGAGACAATGCCCAGGAGCAATGCCCGTTTCGACACGCTGGCCGCGGCCAGGGGATGGGAGGCCGATTCGCGCAACGGCGGCACGCCCGCGCCCGAGCCCATGGACATCGAGCGCATCTTCGGCTCGCGCACCTTTGGCCTGGCCGAGATGCGGTCGCGCCTGCCCAAGCAGGTGTACAAGGCCATCATCCGCACCGTGGAGCACGGCGAGCCGCTGGATCCGTCCGTGGCCGACGTGGTCGCGCTGGCCATGAAGGAGTGGGCGCTGGAGAACGGCGCCAGCCATTACACGCACTGGTTCCAGCCCCTCACCGGCAGCACGGCCGAGAAGCACGACAGCTTCATCACCCCCAACCGCGGCGGCGGGGCGGTGGCCGAGTTCAACGGCAAGGAGCTCATCCAGGGCGAGCCCGACGCGTCGTCGTTCCCCTCGGGCGGCCTGCGCGCCACCTTCGAGGCGCGCGGCTACACGGCGTGGGACCCCACCTCCCCCGCGTTCATCGTGGAGACCCGGGCCGGGTGCTATCTCTCGATCCCGACGGCGTTCGCGTCGTGGACGGGCGACGCGCTGGACACCAAGATCCCGCTGCTGCGCTCCATGTCGGCGCTGGATGCGCAGGCCCGGCGGGCGCTCAAGCTGTTCGGCAACACCGAGGGGCGCGTGACGGCCACCTGCGGGCCGGAGCAGGAGTTCTTCCTCATCGACCAGGAGTTCTTCTACCGCCGGCCTGACCTGATGACCACGGGGCGCACGCTCTTTGGCGCCAAGCCGCCGCGCGGGCAGGAGCTCGAGGACCACTACTTCGGCTCCATCCCGGACCGCGTGCTGGCGTTCATGATCGAGGTGGAGCGCGAGCTGTACAAGCTGGGCGTGCCCGTCAAGACGCGGCACAACGAGGTGGCGCCGGGGCAGTTCGAGATGGCGCCCATCTACGAGAACGCCAACCTGGCGGCTGACCACCAGCAGCTGATGATGATCACGCTGCGCAAGGTTGCCCCCCGCTACGGCCTGGCCGCGCTGCTGCACGAAAAGCCGTTCGCGGGCGTGAACGGCAGCGGCAAGCACCTCAACTGGTCGCTGGGCACGGATTCGCAGAACCTGCTTGAGCCGGGCGACACGCCGCACAGCAACATGCAGTTCGTGTTCTTCTGCACGGCCGTGCTGCGGGCCGTGGAGCGGCACCAGGACCTGCTGCGCAGCGCCGTGGCGTTTGCGGGCAACGACCACCGGCTGGGGGCCAACGAGGCGCCGCCGGCCATCATCTCGGTGTTCCTGGGCGACCAGCTTACGGACGTCTTCGAGCAGATCGAGAGCACCGGATCGGCCACGTCGAGCAAGGCCGAGGGGCTGCTGGGGCTGGGCTCGCCCGTGCTTCCGCACCTGCCGCAGGCCGCGGGCGACCGCAACCGCACCAGCCCGTTCGCCTTTACGGGCAACAAGTTCGAGTTCCGCGCGCTGGGCTCGTCGCAGTCCGTCAGCTGGCCGGCCACGGTGCTCAACACCATCATGGCCGAGGCGCTGGACGAGCTCACGACGGCGCTGGAGGCGGAGCTGGCGGGCGGCAAGGTCAAGTTCGAGGAGGCGCTGCGCACGCTGGTGGCCACGGAGATCCGCCGCGTAAAGCACATCGTCTTCAACGGCGACGGCTACAGCGACGAGTGGCACCAGGAGGCGGAGCGCCGCGGCCTGCTGAACCTGCGCACCACGCTGGACGCGCTGGAGCAGATGCACCAGGCGAAGAACCTGGCGCTCTTCGAGAAGTACGGCATCCTCTCGCACCGCGAGTTGGAAAGCCGGCACGAGATCGCCCTGGACCAGTACTTCAAGACGGTCAACATCGAGGGCGAGACCACGGCCGACATCGCGGGCACCATGATCCTGCCCGCCGCCGTGCGCTACCTGAACGACCTGGTGGCCGCCGCGGACCGCACCCGCTCGCTGGGCGTGGAGACGAAAGGGCTCACGCGCACGGTGCAGATCGTCAACGAGCTGGTGGACGAGCTGCGCGAGGGGCTGGATGCGCTGGTGGCGCAGAATGCCGAGCTGGGCGGCGAGGACGTGCACAGCAAGGCGTTCCACGTGCGCGACAACGTGATCCCGGCCATGGGCCGCGTGCGCGCCGTGGCCGACAAGCTGGAAAAGGTCGTCCCGGACGACTACTGGCCGCTCCCCACCTACCGCGACATGCTGTTCGTGAAGTAAGGGCGCGAGCGGTGGATGGATGACGCGCGAAGGGCCGCCTCCCGGTGTGGGGGGCGGCCCTTCGCCTTGATCGAACGGATACCGCCCCGAGGGTCCGGCTTGCCAGCGGAGCCCCGTGCAAACTGCACGCGAAATCGCCACCTTATGCCCCCCTCGCATCACCGTTACACAGAGGCGTCGGAGCATTCCGGGGCGCTGGGAACCCGCCTAGCCGCTCCGGATCCAGACGACGACAGCCACTTGTGGCACGCGAGAGCGGCCGTACGTCCAGCCTGTGGACTTGCGTCTGCGCCTCGTAGACAGAGAACTTAGGATCCCCAGGCTCGGTCTGCCCCTCCGTTGAGGCTCGCGGGGCGTGGCGAGCCGGCGGCGGCGGATCCCCGCGGTCTACAGGCCGCCGGTTACGCCGCTCGCGGCCATCGTCTCGCGGATGAAGTCCAGGTGGACGTCCACGCGCGTGTTGATGCCGCCTTCACCGCAGGGGGTCTTGGAGTCCAGGATGCCGCGCGAGGTGAGGCCAGCCACTCGCCGCCCGCCGTCCGTGTCGATGTACGCCGGCCCGCCGCTGTCACCGTTGCACGAGTCGAACCCCGAGCCGCCGGCCAGGAACTCCAGGTCCGATTCAAAGCCGAAACGCTGCTCGGCCGCATCTACCTTGGCTGCTGTGTGCCGGGCGATCTCCACGGTGACCCTTCGCTGGATGCCGAACCCGCGCGTGCTGAGGAGGTCGTCGTTGCCGAACCCCACGAGCGTGGTGCGGGGTGCCCCACGCACCTCCTTCGTGGTGGCGACGGGCACGGGAGGCGTCTCGGCCGCGCGGCGCAGCACGAGCACGGCAATGTCGTTCAGCGGCCTGGTCTGCACGTACTTCTCGTGCACGGTGGCGCGGCGCACCGGGATGATCTCGGCGTCGGTGAGCAGGTCACGGTTGATGGCGTTGAGGGCGACCACGTTGGGCTTGAGCGTGGCGCTGATGCAGTGCGCGGCCGTGAGCACCACGCGCGGGTGAACCAGGACACCCGTACAGAACCAGTCCGTCGTCCCGATGGTGCTCTCGCTGCCGACGAGGCAACACTCGGCGAACTCTCCGGCGGCGGTGGGCTCTCCGCCTACGATGCGGAACAGGATCTCGCGCACGGCCCGCGCCTCGCGCGCACGTGCCGGCCCGTCGTCTTCCGCCGAGATCTCCAGCGCCCGGCCAACCATGTCGGCCAGTTCCGTGTACTTGCGGTTCAGGTTGGCGATGACTTCCTTGACGTCGGCGTCGGTGCGCGACTTGGAGCAGTTGGAGCACATCGGTGCCTCCCGGGGCGGGCAGTGTGGAAGTGGGATGGATCGTTCCGCGCCATGTTAGACGGGCACGGCTGATTCGATTCTCCCGCGCGCACCCACCCAGCGCCGAACTGCCTGGCAGCTCCGCCCGGCCGTGCGGCCACGTCCGTGGCGGCGCCCGATTTCCCTGACAAACCGCCGTCGCGCTCAACGCGCGTTCCCGCAGGATGGAAGGCCCACGATGTCGATCCACCCCCCCAGCCTCACGCTGTCCACGCCACCCGATCCCGTTCCCGCCGCCGGGGACGCGCCCACGCACGCGGGCACGCCGGAGCACGAGCTGGCCCTGCTGCGCTCGGCGCTGGAATCCACCGGCGACGGGCTGTGCGTGGTGGACCTGGAGGGGCGGCTGGTGTTCGCCAACCGGCGCTTTCAGCGGATGTGGGCCCTGCCCGACGCGCTGATGGTGCCCGGCGGCGAGCGCATTCGCCTGGACCCGGCGCTCGTGCAGGTGGAGGACCCGGAGTGGTTCGCCGCGCGCACCGCCGAGATCTCCGCCGATCCCCTGATGGAAGCGTGCGACATGCTGCGCTTTCGCGACGGGCGGGTGGTGGAGCGCGTCTCCAACCCGCAGCGGGTGGACGGGCGCGTGATGGGGCGGGTGTGGAGCTTTCGCGAGGTCACGGGGCGCCACGCCGCCGTCCGCGCCCAGCGTGCCGCCGAGGCCGCCCTGGTCCGCTCCGAGACGCGGTTCCGCGCCCTGTTCGAGCAGTTTCCCCTTTCCATCCAGGTCTTTTCCCCCGAGGGCCGGCACCTGCAGGGGAACCGCGCCTGGGAGGACCTGTTCGGCCTGCCGCCGGAGGTGGTGCGCGGCTTCAACCCGCGGACGGACCCGCAGCTGGAGGAGGTGCGCGACCTGGTGGAGCGCGGCTTTGGCGGCCAGGCTGTGCAGCTGCCGGCCACCCTGTTCGATCCCGCGGCCGTCGCCCCGCCCGGCCAGGGGGGCGCCGACCCGCGCGGCCCCCTGTGGGTGCAGGCGTTCCTGTGCCCCGTGCGCGACGAGGGCGGCGCCATTCGCGAGATGCTCGTGGTGCACCAGGACGTGACCGAGTCGCGGCGCGCGGCGGAGGCGCTGGCGGTGTCCGAGGCCAGCTACCGCGCCCTGTTCGACGCCTCCAACGACGCCATCTACGTCCACGACGTGGACACGGGCGCCATCCTGCACGCCAACGGGCGCGCCTGCGAGCTGCACGGCCTGTCGCGCGAAGCGCTGATTGCCGGCGGGCTGGGCGTGCTTCCCGGCGGCGATCCGCCGTACTCGCTGGACGACGTGCGCCGCCACCTGGCCGCCGCGGCCGCAGGCGAGCGGCGCGTGTTCGAGTGGCCCGTGCCGCGCCCGGGCGCATCGCCCACCTGGCTGGAGGTCGCCCTGCAGCGGGTGAACATCGGCGGCACGGACCGGGTTCTTTCCACGGCGCGCGACATCAGCGACCGCAAGGCGGCCGAGGCGGCCCTGCGCGCCGCCAACGAGTCGCTGGAGGCACGGGTGGAGGCGCGCACGGCGGAGCTGGCGGAGACCAATCTCGCCCTGGAAGAGGAGATCGCCGAGCGCGCCCGCGCCGAGGAGGAGCTGCTGCACACCGCGCAGGAGCTGCACGCCGTCTTTCACGCCCTGCCGGACCTGTACTTTCGCATGGACGGCGCGGGGACCATCCTGGACTACCGCGCCGGCACCCGCGACCACCTGTACGTGCCCCCCGAGCACTTCGAGGGGCGGCGGATGACGGAGGTGCTGCCCCCCGACGCCGCCGCCATCTTCGCCGACGGGCTGGCGGAGGTGCGGCGCACGCAGGCGCTGGTCTGCGTGGAGTACCGTCTCGAGCTGCCGGACGGGGAGCGCGACTTCGAGGCGCGGCTCGTCCCGTTCAGCCTCGTGGAGTTCATCGCCATCGTGCGCGACGTCACGGACCGCAAGGAGACGGAGCGCGCGCTGCAGGCCAGCGAGGAGTACTTCCGGCAGCTCATCGAGAACGGCTCCGACCTGATCGTGGTCCTGGGAGCGGACCGCACCACGCGCTACATGAGCCCCTCCGCCGTGCGAATCCTGGGCAGGGACCCCAGCGAGCGCCTGGGCCGCAGCCCGTTCGAGATGATCCACCCGGACGACGTGGCGTCGTCGCAGGCCATCGCCCGCGAGGCCGCCCTGAACCCGGGGACGGCGTACTCCATCGAGTTCCGCTACCGCCACAAGAACGGTGGATGGGTCACGTTCGAGGCCTTTGTCCGTACCCTGCACGAGGACTCCGCGGAGGGCGGCCTGGTGGTCAACGCGCGCGACGTCACGGCCCGCAAGGCGGCCGAGGCGGCGCTGCAGGCCAGCGAAGAGCACTTCCGCCGGCTCATCGAGAATGCGTCGGACGTGGCGACGGTGCTGGATGCGAAGGGGTGCATCCGCTACCAGAGCCCGTCCATCACCCGCGTGCTGGGCTACACGCCGGACGAGCTGATGGGCGAAAGCTCGTTCGACTACGTGCACCCCGACGACACGCAGGCGTCGCGCGCGCTCATCGAGGCCATCGTCCGCCGGCCGGGGACCACGCACCAGACGGAGTTCCGCTTTCGGCACCGCGACGGGAGCTACCGAGTGCTGGAGACGCTGGGACGCACGCTGCGCGAGGACTCGGCGGAAGAGGGCGTCGTGGTCAACTCGCGCGACGTCACGGAGCGCACGGAGGCCGAGGCGGCCCTGCACCGCAGCGAGGAGCACTTCCGCACGCTCATCGAGAACGCCACGGACCTCATCACCATCCTGGACCCGGACGGCACCATCCGCTACGAGAGCTCGGCCATCACGCGGATGCTGGGCTACACGCCGGAGGAGCTCGTGGGCCGCAGCCCGTTCGAGCTCATGCACCCCGACGACGCGCCGGCGGTGATGGCGCGGCTGGGCGAGCTGATCGCGAAGCCGGGGACGTCCACCAGCGTGGAGTTCCGCTTTCAGGCCACGGACGGGACGTGGCGGCACCTGGAGGCCGTGGGCCGCACCATCAACCCTGAGACGTCGCTGGACGGGCTCGTGGTCAACTCGCGCGACATCACGGAGCGGCGGCGGGCCGAAGAGGCGCTCGTGGCGGCCAAGGACGAGGCGGAGCGCGCCAATCTGGCCAAGAGCGAGTTCCTGTCGCGGATGAGCCACGAGCTGCGCACGCCCATGAACTCCATCCTGGGCTTCGCGCAGGTGCTGGCGCGGCGCGGCCTTCCCGCGGACCAGGCCAAGGGGGTGGACCACATCCTCCGCGCCGGACGGCACCTGCTGAACCTGATCAACGAGGTGCTGGACATCGCGCGCATCGAGGCCAACGAGCAGCAGCTTTCGCTGGAGCCCGTGCGCCTGGACGCGTCGGTGCAGGAGACGGTGGCCCTCATCCGCCCCCTGGCGGCGCAGTACGGGTGCGCGGTGGACGAGCTGGAGCTGCCGGCGGATTTGTACGCCCTGGCGGACCGGCAGCGGCTGGCGCAGGTGCTGCTGAACCTGCTGTCCAACGCCATCAAGTACAACCGCCCCGGCGGCCGCGTGTGGGTGACGGTGGAGCCGGCGGAAGGGGGGGAGCAGGGGTCGGCAGAGGAGGGCGCGTCGCACCGCATCTGCGTGCACGATACGGGACCGGGCATTCCCCCGGAGCGCGCGGCGGAACTGTTCGTCCCCTTCGCGCGGCTGGGGGCGGAGTCGTCGGACGTGGAGGGCACGGGGCTGGGGCTCGCGCTTTCCCAGCGGCTGGTGCAGGCCATGGGCGGGGAGCTGGAAGTGACGAGTGAGCCGGGGGTGGGGAGCACGTTCCGCGTGCGGCTGCGCGCCGTGGAAAGCCCCCTGCTGCGCCTGTCGCGCCGCGAGCCCGCCGTGCCGGATGCCGGGCCGGGCGCGGCGACGCAGCGGGATGCGCGGCTGCTGTACATCGAGGACAACCTGGCGAACGTGTCGCTGGTGGAGACCATCCTGGCCGGGCGCCCGCACGTGACGCTGGTGACGGCGCTGCAGGGGCGGCTGGGGCTGGACCTGGCGCTGCAGCACGGCGCCGACCTGGTCCTGCTGGACCTGCACCTGCCCGACATGCCAGGGGACGAGGTGCTGGCGCGGCTGCGGGCGGAGCCGCGCACGGCCGGCATCCCCGTGGTGGTGATCAGCGCGGATGCCACGCCGGGGCGCATCGACCGGCTGCGGCAGGCGGGGGTGCACGCGTACCTTACCAAGCCGCTGGACGTGGACGAGTTCCTGGACGTGGTGGACGGTATTCTGGCACGGGAGAATTGACGCATGCCCATCCTGGACGCGCTGGCGGAGTGCCGCGTGCTGGCCATCGACGACGAGGAAGCCAACCTGGACCTGCTCCAGTTCTTCCTGGCGGACGAGGGCTTTCCCAACTTCACCGGCACCAGCGACCCGCGCGGGGCCCTGGCCACCTTCGACGAGGTGCGGCCGGACCTGGTGCTGCTGGACCTGCACATGCCGCACATCGACGGCTTCGGGATGATGCGGGGGCTGCGCGAGCGGGTGGGCCCGGACGACTTCGTCCCCATCCTGGTGCTGACGGCGGACGTGACGGACGGCGCGCGGCTGCGGGCGCTGGAGGAAGGGGCGAGCGACTTCCTGACCAAGCCGCTGGACGGGGTCGAGGTGGTGCTGCGCATCCGCAACCTGCTGCGCACGCGGGTGCTGCACCGCGCGCAGCAGGAGGGCCGCGCCCGCGCCGAGGCCGCCGGGCGCCGCGCCGCGTTCCTGGCGGAGGCCAGCCGCGTGCTGGGGGCATCGCTGGACGCGGAGACCACCCTGGCCATGCTGCCGCGCTTGGCTGTGCCCCGGCTTGCGGACTACTGCGTGGTGGACCTCGTGGGCCGCGGCGAGCCCCGGCACCGCGCGGGGGCCGCGCACACGGACGCGGAGGCCGAGGAGCTGCTGGTGGACGGCGCGCCGCTGTGGGCCGGCGCGTTTCCCGATGCGCATCCCATGGTGCGGTCGCTCACGGAGGGGCAGTTCGTGCTGCTGGAGCCGGTGGACCCCGTGGCGCTGGAGGAGGGCGCCACGGCGGAGGAGCTGCGCGCCCTGCACCGCCTGCGTCCCGCGTCGCTCATCACCGTTCCCCTCGTCCTCTCCGGGCGTCTGGCGGGAACGCTGAGCCTGGTGATGTCGCACAGCGGACGCCGCTTCGAGGCGGACGACCTGGGGCTGGCGGAGGAGCTGGTGCGGCGGGCGGGGGCGGCGCAGGAGAACGCGCGCCTGTTCCACGACGCGCAGCAGGCCACCCGCGCCCGCGACCAGATGCTGGGCGTGGTCGCGCACGACCTGCGCAACCCGCTCAGCACCATCCGCCTGGCCGCCGAGCTGCTGCTGGAGCTGGTGCCCGATGCCACGCACCGCAAGCACCTGGCGATGCTGCACCGCTCGGCGCTGCGGATGAACGAGCTCATCCAGGACCTGATGGAGGTGAGCCGCATCGAGAGCGGCGCGCTCACGCTGGCCACGCGGCCGGAGCGGGTGGAGGCGCTGCTGGCAGAGGCGGGGAGCATGCTGGGGCCGCTGGCGCAGGCGCACGGCCTCGTGCTGGAGACGGCGGTGGACGACGGGGTCGACACCGTGCTGGGGGACAGCCGCCGGCTGCTGCAGGTGATCAGCAACCTGGTGGGCAACGCCATCAAGTTCACGCCGGAGGGCGGCCGCATCGGCCTGCGGGCGACGGCGGTGGGCAACGAGGTGCGCTTTGCCGTCGCGGACACGGGGCCGGGGATTCCGCCGGAGCAGCTTCCGCACGTGTTCGGGCGATTCTGGCAGGCCAACCGCGGCGACCGGCGCGGCATCGGGCTGGGGCTTTCCATTGCGCGCGGCATCGTGGAGGCGCACGGCGGGCGCATCTGGGTGGAGAGCGATTTGGGGAGGGGAAGCACGTTCTACTTCACCGTCCCCGTCTCCGAGAAGCCCGCCGAGGCCTCGATCGCCCCCGCGTTCAGCGTTTCCGCGTCTTCGGAATCCGTCGTGGGAGCGGACGATTGAATTGAGATGGCGGCCAATCCGCGAGCGAATGAATTCGCGGCTACAACTTTACACTGTCCGCCTGCGCGGACACTAAAGACGCGGCGCCGCGGAGAACCTCTCCGTGACGCCGCGCCTCGTTTTTTGACCAGCCCAACTTGTTTTCCTGAGGGAGGCGCCGACGAACCTCCTCCCGCGCGGCGATCTCGGCGCCGACCGAAGGATATCTCCTCGCCCCTTCGATTGCCTGTGTATTCCAGCTTCCACAGAAGGCCTCATACCAAATCCGTAAAAACAGTAGGTGGTTAGGAGTGCGGCGTTTACATTGTGGAGGGTCGGGAGCAGTCCTGCTACTACCCTCCCCAGGAGCGACCGCATGAGCCGCCGTATCCGCGTAGAAGGGCATCTGATACAAAATCCGTAAAAACAGTAGGTGGTTAGGAGTGCGGCGTTTACATTGTGGAGGGTCGGGAGCAGTCCTGCTACTACCCTCCCCATGAGCGACCGCATGAGCCGCCGTATCCGCG
>DASQZE010000499.1:0-11496 GCA_035638875.1 Longimicrobium sp. | reverse complement strand
GCCGCGAAGCCGCGAATTCATTCGCTTTCCCCAAACCGCGCATTCCATGCGTACGCACGAACGAAAACCGGCGGCCCCTGGGGGACCGCCGGCTTCTGTACGACTGGGACCGCGGGAGACCGGCTTACGGCGCCGGCGGCGCCACCACCGTCGCGGGACCCTGCTCGGGGAGCGGAACCAGGCCCACCAGGGCAATGTCCGCCGCGCGGCTGGCATCCACGGCGCGAACCACCTCGCCATACGGCAGGTCGTTCGCACCCTTCACGAAGATCACCTTGCGGGCGCGTTGCGCAAAGGTCTCCCGGAGAAACGCCTCCAGGTTGGCCGCGGGAATCTCCTGGCGGTTCACCAGGTAGCGCGGGCCGGGCTCCACCTCGAGCACGATCTGCGAGTCGTCGGGCGGCTTCTGCGCAATCTCTTCCTTCTCCTTGGGCGGCGGAACCTGAACGCTCAGGCCCCGCTGCAGCCCCTGCTGCACCACCATGAAGATGATGAGCAGCACCAGCAGCACGTCGATCATGGGCGTCATGTTGATCTCGCTCATCGAGCCGCCCTTGCCGCCAAGTCCTCCCATGGACATGGGATCATACCTCCTGGATCAGTTGTCGGCGCCGGCCGCGGCGGCCCGGGGGCAGCCGCGGCAGGCGGAAAACGGCGTTATTGGCGAACCACCTTCGCGCCCGCGGGCAGCTCGGTGATGGTCCCGATCCGGCGCACACCCGCGTTGCGGGCGGCGTCGATGGCCTGCAGCACCTTCAGGTACTCGACGTTGTTGTCTGCCTTCAGGTACAGCGTGTGGTCGTCGGGATCGCCGCGCCGGTCGTACGCCTCCTGGAGCCGGCCCTGGAGCAGGTTCAGGGGAATCGGGCCCGGGTTGGGCACGTCCTCGATCCAGTACTGGCCGTTCTTGTCCACGCCCAGCGTCACGCGCTCGTCCTTCTCGGGCGCCGACGTCTTGGCCTTGGGCAGCTTGGCCTCGTACGCCAGCGCCGGGGTCACCACCATGAAGATGATGAGCAGCACCAGCATCACGTCGATCATGGGCGTGACGTTGATGTCGGCGTTCACGTCCGAGTTGATGCCCGCCACCGTGGGGAGCACGGAACCGCCGAAGGCCGCGCCCTTGCCGTGTCCTCCTGCCATGGCTCAGTCTCCGCCGTACGTGGCGTTCACGCCCGTGTTGTGGCCCAGCTGCTGGCGCGCCTGGCGCGTCATCATCCAGTCGATCATCTCGCGGCCGGCGTAGGCCAGCTCCGAGAACAGCGTGTCCAGCTTGGCCGTGAAGTAGTTGTACATCCACACCGCCGGGATGGCCGCTACCAGGCCGATGGCCGTGGCGATCAGCGCCTCGGCGATACCCCCGGACACGGCCTCAAGACCGCCGCCCTGCTCGGCCATGCCCATGAACGAGTTCACGATGCCCAGGGTGGTGCCCAGCAGCCCCACGAACGGCGCCGTGGAACCGATGGTGGCCAGGATGCCCAGGCCGCTCTTGAGCTCGTTGGCCAGCAGGATCTGCTCGCGCTCCACGGACCGCTCGCAGCTCACGATGGCGGCGCCGGCGGCGCGCGGATCGTTCAGCAGCGGGGCGACCTCGCGCAGCGACTCGCCCAGCACGCGGGCCACGTGGCTCTGCTGGTACTGGTCGGCCAGGGCCAGCGCCTCGGGAATGTTGTCGTTCTCGAGCGCGTTGGAGAAGGCCGGGGCGAACTGCTTGGTGGCCGTGGCCATACGGCGGAAGATGATCCACTTCCAGATGGCGACCGTAAGCGACGCGATGCTCATCAGCACCAGGAAGATCACGATTCCACGGTTGATCATTCCCGTGTCCGCCCAAATCTTAGCGAAATCCATGGCTTTGCGTTCTCCTCAGCGCGCCTGCGCCGTTCCGTTAATGTTGTTGACTGCCTGGTCGGTTCGCGGCCGTGCGCCGCGACGTTGCTCCCCTGCGTGCCCGGCCCGGAAGGTCCGGGGGTGCGGGCGCGCCGCGCGGTTGCCGCGCGGCGCCGATCCACTGTCCTTCCGCCTCAGCTCACCTGCCACTGGATGGGCAGCTCGACCCACACCGGCACGGGCCGGCCGTTTACCTTGGCCGGGCGAAAGCGCAGGCGCTGCACCGACCGGATGGTGGGGTCGTTGAACTGCTCGTGCGACGAGCTGGTGATGGAGATGCTGCTCGCGTCCACCGTGCCGTCGGCCGTCACGCGCATGCGCACCTGCACCGTGCCCGTTACGCGGGCGTCGCGCAGCAGGGGCGGGTAGTTGCGCTCCAGCTGGCGCCGCAGGTCCGCCAGGTTGGTGGGCCGCGGCTGCTCTTCCACCGCCGAAAGCTCGTACGTGCCCTCGTCGGGCGGGGTGGTGCGCTCCACGGTGCTCTGCTGCACGCCGTCTTCCACGCCCTTGGCCACGCCGCCTTCCTTGCCCTGCCCGGTAAAGTCCTCCGGGTTCACGGCCACCTCGTTGGTCGGGGGCGGCGCGATGGTCGGGGGCGGCTCCTCGGGGGGCACGATGGTCTGGAAGCCCTTGGCGACCGGCGGAGGCGTCTCCGGCTCCGGCGGTGGCGGCGGCTCCGGCTCCTCGGGCTTGGGCGGCTCGGGCTCCTTGGGCTTCTCCTCCTCGATCTCTACGAAATCGACGAGCTCCTCGCCCCGCTCTCTCCGGGCCTGCTCTCCCTTCGCGGCGGCTACAAGCCCCACGATGAGCACCACGTGCAGGATTCCCGAGATCACCATGTTTGTCGGCGACCAGAAACCCAGGCCCTTACGGCCTTCGGACGCCACCAGCTTCTTGAACATGCCCTCCCTCCCCGTGGATCAACGAAGTGCGCCCGCTGGGCGCGGTGGGGTACAGCCTTTTCCCCGCTCCGGAAGGGTAACGTGCGGTCCCCCCCGTTTCTGACCGTGCGAGCGAACGTTAGATCGAAACTCCGTCATACGCCATCGACAGGCGCATGACGGAGGCAGTTCGCTGAGCACGCTGACCGGACCGGCGCGAGCCCCGTGGCAGGGTTCGCCGGTAAGGTGCAGGCCGCTCCTGCCGCTGTCAAGGCGGCGATGCGCGGCGGGTGCGTCACGATGCGGCAACGGTGCCCGTGCGGACCCTGTGTGTGTGCGGAGACAGGCAACGATACCCGCCCGCCCCTGCGCGGTTCCCGCGCAACCCACTCTCGTCTTTGCACTTAGCGCTGCTACATCCACCTTCCGCCGCACCGTACATGCATGAATCGTACGCCTGCGTGCGCAGCCCCGCCCGCACCCGCGCGGCGGTCGGTCGCCTCGCACCGATTGCGTCCTAAAGATTTCCATTCTCCGGGGCGGCCACGGGCGCCTGCAGCCCCAGGTCCGGCCGCTCCCCAAGCGCTTCCTCCAGCCCCGCGAAGCATTCCGGGCACAGCCCGGGGCCCGCCTGCGCCCGCATGATCTCCAGCACCCGCTCCCGCGGCATGGCCCCGCGGTACGGCCGCTCGGCGGAGAGCGCGTCGCACACGTCGGCCACGGCCAGGATCCGCGCGGCGGTCGGAAGCCCGCCCGCGGGGATTCCGCGGTGGTACCCCTGGCCGTCCATCCGCTCGTGGTGCGAGGCCGCCGTATCCGCCAGCGCCCGGAACCGCGCCACCCGCGCCAGGATCTGGTAGGTGTGCTCCGGGTGCCGCTTGACGACGACAAACTCTTCTTCCGTCAATTTTCCCGGTTTATCCAGGATGCGGTTGGAAACACCCAGCTTGCCCACGTCGTGCAGCAGGGCGGCCCGGCGCAGGTCCCGCAGCGCCTCGGGCGCAAAGCCGAGCGTGCGGCCAATGGCGTCCGCGTACAGGGCCACGCCCTCGGAATGGCGATAGGTGTAGGGCGACTTGGCGTCGATCACCCGTGCGAACGCGTGGGCAATGCGGTCCAGCCGCTCGCCGTCCGCCGTGAGCACGCGGTCCGCCGGCTCCAGCGCGGCCGTGCGGGCGCGCACGTCGTCCGACGAGAGGCTGGCCCAGAAGCCGTCGTCGGAGCGGAGGGAGACCAGGGCGCGCACCAGGCGGGGATCGAACCACGTGCCGGAGCGCTCCCGCGCCACGCCCAGGGCCGCATGCAGCCCGTAGATGGAATGGAAGATGTCCGTCGTCTGGGCCAGGCAGGCGATGCGCGCCAGCAGGGGGATCTCCTCGCCGCGCAGCCCCAGGGGCACGCCGCGGCCGTCCCAGTGCTCGTCCAGGGCGCGGATGGCGGCGGCCGTCTCGTCCGTCATCTCCAGCATGCGGGCGATGTCGGCGCCGCGGTCGCAGCGGGTGCGGACGAGCTCCGTGCCCACGGCGCCCGCGCCCGCGAACCCCGCCACCTGCCTGACCTTGGCCACGAGCCCGCCGCCCGGCCGTACGTTGCGGGCCACGTGCACGAACGACTGCCAGCGGCCGGCCCAGTCCGTGGTCTTCCACGTCCGCTTGACGGTGTGGTCGTCCGCGCCGAACAGCTCGCAGGTGGCCGCGGCGTTGGCGGAGCAGCCGGCGTCCTTGAGCAGCAGCGTGTAGAACAGCGACGAGCGCGCGTCGGCGTCCAGCCCGATCTCGCGCCCGATGCGCATCCCGATCAGGCAGGTGCGCACCGAGTGCCCCTCCGGCTGCCCCTCCGTCAGGTCCAGCGCGTACGACAGCGCCGAGATCACCTCCGACAGGCGGATGTCGTCCTGCGCGGAGTCGTGGGGCATGGCGGGGAGCGGACCGTTGGGCGTCATGGATGGCCTGGATGGAACTGCATGGTTTGGGCGTGTCCCTCCGCTGCGCTCCGGGCCGGGCTGCGCGCGCCGTAGGGCACGATACAACTGTGCCCAACGGCGCCGAGCCCCCTCCGCAGCCGGCACGATACTGCTGTGCCGTCTGCTCCAGGGTCTCGGCCCTGCGGGCGCGCATCCCTCACGCGAAGGCCCGGATGCATACGGGGACCTGGAATGACGCGGATTTCATCATGCCCGGATCACGCCGGGGCCGAGCGAATGAATTCGCCGCAACAAACACACGAAGTCCGCCTGCGCGGACTGCCGGCTCCCGGCCCTGGCCCCGGCACCCCGTCCCCCACCGGACCCGCCGGCGAAGGCCGGCGTCGCGCGGAGAGCCGGCCCCGCGCCTGAGCGGCTAAAGCCGCCGCTGGGACAGCGGTAAGCCCTGTCTCGCGCCGAGGCGCGGCAGGAACAGGGCTTCAACTGCCGAACTTCGCTCCGGGGTCTCGGAGGCCCCCGCTGCGACGATCCGCATCCTCCCCCATCCCTGCCTCGATCTTCCTTACGGCCCCGCCCGGAGCAGGTCCAGCACGATGGGGGTGATGCTCAGCTGGTCGGGGGCGCGGCCGGCGGCGCGCAGCACGCGGGCGCGGACGGCCTCGCCCGTGGCGCCGGGGTGCGCGACGAGCAGCGGGATCTCGCTGTCCTGCCGCGTGGGGCTGCCGTGCCACGAGTGGTAGCTGCTGCTGAAGTAGAAGCGCTGCTCCACCGGCAGGTGCACGCCCGTGCGCGCCAGCAGCAGCACGTCGCCCGCGCGGTGGCCGTACGGGCCCGCGCCCAGCCCCTCCAGCCGGCGCTCCAGGTCCAGCAGCTCCGGGCGCGGGTTGGCCGCCAGCCAGGCGCGGACGGGGACCAGCCGCCGGCCGTCGAACACCTGGAAGGGGAGCGCGTCCTGGCCGGGCGGCCGCGGCGGCCGGGCCAGCACCAGGTCGATGGTCCCGCGCAGGGCAGGCACCCCTGCGCCCGTCCGCGACGCCTCCCAGAAGGCACGGGCGACGGGCATCACGTCCTGCTCCAGCCGCGGGGCACGCTTCCAGTCGCAGCGGGTGCCGGGACGCGCGCACGTGGAGCGGTCCGCCAGGTACACGTAGGCGAACGCGCCCTGGTAGGCCACGGCCGCCTGGTAGTCCTCGCGGGCCGAGTCCAGCTCGATCTCCAGCGGGCGGGTGCGGAAGCCGGCGTTGCGCAGCACCTGCGGGGGCTCGTCGTCGCCCTCCGCGCCCAGGGAGTGGCGGTCGTCGGTGAGCACGGGCGTGTGGCCGTGGTCCGCGACGACCACGATCCACGTGCTGTCCAGCACCCCGGCCCGGCGGTACGCCTGCAGCACCTGGTGGATGGCCGGATCCACCACCTGGCCCAGGTAGCGCTGCTGGTCGTTCAGGGGATCCGCCGCCACGTGCGTGTACAGGTCCACGCCGGGAAAGTAGATGGTCTGCAGCTCCGGCACGCCGTGCTTGCGAATGCTCTCCACCAGGCTCTCGGCGGCCGCCTCGTCCAGCTCCTCGTACGCCTCCTGCCCCACCGACTCCTCGCCCACCAGGCCGCCGGCCATCTCCGTGATCATCGTCCCGTAGCTCTCCGCATCCGGCACGGTGAGCAGGTCGGCGCCGCGGTGGTAGGCCTGCAGCGACACGTGGGCGCGGACGTCCGCGCGCTCGTACACGGTGGGGGCGCGCAGCACGCGGCCCATCAGCTGGTCGGTGTAGACCTGCAGGGCGTGCTCGTGCTGGGTAACGGAGACGGGCGCGGGGGCGTAGAAGCGCATCTCCTCGCGGGCGAACCACTCGTTGCCCGGCACCCCCGTTCGCGCCGGAGGCTCGCCCGTAAAGACGGAGGCCCACGCCGCATAGGTGGTGGAGGGGAGGATGCTGAGCACCCCCGGCGCGGACCACGCGTGCTCGTACACGCGCGGCGCCGTCTCGCGCCCCAGCAGCGCGGCCGTGCGCGGCATGCGCCCCTCCGTGAGCGCGCGCTGGAGCTCGGCCGAGCCTACGCCGTCCAGGGCGATGAGGATCACCCGCGACCCGCCGCGGGTGGGGCGAAGGGGATCGCGCAGCATCTTCTGGCCACCCGTCGCGACGAGCTCGGCGATCTCGCCGGGGGCGTTGCCGGACCATTCCATGTACGCCAACCCCCCGCCGGCCAGCACCGCGACGACCAGCAGGGCGATCAGGATGCGGCGCTTCATGGGTCGGTGGATCGCGTGGGACGGAGTGGAATGAGCAGATGCGCAGGGACGAATGCGAAACGCGGGCCCGGGGACAATGTCCCCCCGGGCCCGCGTTTCCGATGCAGATGGGAATCCGAGCGGCGGTCAGGCCGCGGTTCCGGCCGGCTCCAGCTCCTCGTCCAGGATCATGGACGACAGCAGCGACAGGTGCTGGGGCGTGCAGTACAGGCGAATCTCCCCCTTTTCGCCCAGGCGCACGCGATTGCGCGTAAAACAAATCACCCGCCGCTCGGCGCACAGGCGGTCGAGGGCGCGGGCGGCGCGGGCGGAGTCGGTCTGGCCTTCTACGCCTTCGCCTTTGCGCTTCCAGTGCAGGTGGAGAGCCACTTCCTCGGTGGAGACGGCGTCGTGCACGGTGGGGTTGAACTGGTCCTCGTCCAGCATCTCGATCACCAGCTCGCGGTCGCGGAGGTAGCGGTACGCGTCCTGGGCGTCCTTGGCGCAGCGGTCGTCGCAGGGTACGGGCTGCGTGTGCACGGCGACCAGCTCGCAGCACTCGCTGCCGACCACGGCCGCGTCGTCGCCCACTTTCCAGCGCTCCATGGCTTCGCGCTCGGCGACCTTGCGGTTGCTTGCATCCACGGCATAGCGGAGGGTTTGGCGGAAGGTAATCTCCACCTCGAAACGCTTGGGCTCCATCGGGTTTCTCCGGGGGTCATCGATCGGGGGGCCGTACGCGCCGTGGCGTGTAGGGGGCCGCATGCCGGGACGCCAATGCCAATATCGTGCTCACGTGTTTCCAGCGGAAATTCCGCGTGTGCGCAGGAATATAACCGCATATCGCGTGTGTTGTAGCGTGCCGGTTTCTGTTCGGGCGGTGGCGAGTTCCGGGGTGCGCCTTCGGAGAGGTTCCACGCCGGCGCCCGATGGCGGTCCGGCCCTGTCCTCATCTACGCAGAAAGTGGAATCCGGAAGTTTTTCGGATAAACGCAGCTGCAACGGGAACAGATGTCCGATCCGATGCAATCCATCCATCGAGCCTGTTTCTCGGGACGCAGTTCTCCCTTTCTCTGGGCACGTTTGCCGGGGAGGACCGGGGGTGGGGGTGGGGGTGGGGGTGGGGGACACCTGCTCCCGTAGCAGCGTGTGACGTGCTTCCGGGTCGTTCGTCAGTGCGGGCAACGGGGCGCGGCGGCTGCCGGCTCCGAGGGTGCCCCACCCGACAAAGGCACACCCGCCGCGAGGCGGGGCCGCAAAGCCAGGAGTCTCTCCCCCGCGGGAGATCGTCCGGTTGCCAAAGGTGTCGGTGGTTCGGGGCGCAGCGCCGGCTGTCCCGGCAACGCGCATGTACCACAGAAAGCTGGATCTGATGAACACCAGGAACTTCACGCTCGCCCTTCCGCTGCTCACCGCGCTGGCCCTGGCGGCCTGCGGCGACGGCGGCACGGGGGGCAACGGCACATCCCGCGTCTCCATCCGCCTGACGGACGCGCCCGGCGACCTGGCCGAGGCCTGGGTCAAGGTGGACGGCATCTACCTCAAGGGCGGCGCGGACAGCACGGGCAGCGGCCGCACGGACCTGCTGACCACGCCCACGGGATGGGTGGACCTGCTCACCCTGTCCGGCGGCCGCACGTCGGAGCTGGTGAACGGCGCGGTGGTGCCGGCTGGCCGCTACTCGGAGCTGCGCTTCGTGGTGTGCGAGGGCTACGTGGTGACCCACGACGGCGACGTGTACGCCACGCGCGACGCGGAGCTGCCCGCGGGCGTGACGGCGGACGGCACGCTGCAGATGCCGTCGGCGTGCAGCAGCGGCTTCAAGGTCAAGTTCCCGGCGGACTCGGCGCTCAACCTGGAGAGCGAGTCCACCACCATGACCGTTGACTTCGACGTGAGCCAGAGCTTCGGGCACCAGGCCGGCAACTCGGGGCGCTGGATCATGCACCCGGTGATGCATGCCACGACGGTCGGCTTCGCGGGCGGCATCGGCGGGAAGGTGGCGCTGGCGCAGAACGTCACGCTGCCCGCGTGCGGGGGCGCGGCGGCGGACGTGACGGCGTTCGTGCCGCAGGCCACGGCGAGCACCACCACGTACAGCAGCGCGGTGGGCGCGGACGGGCGCTACAAGATCACGGTCCCGGCCGGCACCTTCACGATGGGCTACGCGCCGGCGCTGAGCTTTGCCAACGGCGATTCGCTCAAGATCACGGCCGCGCCCAGCGCCGCCACGGCCACGGTCGCCTCGGGCGGCACGGCCACGGTGGACTACAGCGTCACCGCCGCCACGTGCAAGGCCAAGTCCTGATCCAGTAAGCGGATACACGGTGATTCGAACGGCCGGTTTCCCCGCGAGACCGGCCGTTCTTCTTTGGGTCGGCGGAAGGCTTTTGCTTTCCGGAGGGAGGCGCTCGCCGATTCCCCGCCTCTGCACGTCCTCCGGCGCCGGCCGAAGGATCTACCGTCCCGCCGCACGACCTCCGCCGTCCCCGACGATCTCCGCCCGCCGTGTCTTCCTCGCCGCCCCGGTCATCCTGAGCAAGGGGCCGGCTCGATCCATCCGGCGCCGTCATCCGAGTTCCGGCACGGGCAGAGTTCTACTGATCGCGATCATGTGGATGATGTGCCACGGCAGGCATCCACCTCCGTTGCCACGATACTGCCTCCTCCAAAAAATGCGGATGGCCGTCCCCTCGCCGGCAGCAGGCGATCTACCAAGGGCCTGATGCGTCCTGCCGCTCGCCGCCTTTTCCTCCGGTCCGCGTCCGGACTTCGCGATTACGATCATCCAGTACGGCCGCGATCGTCAACGCAGCCCGTGCGGGAGGGATGCGCCGCCGACGGCCGGTTGCGAATCCGCCGGGTCCGCAGGAGGCCAGAGATCCTTGGCACAGCGGCCGCTGCTGGCGAGAGGACGGCATCCGCATTTTTGCAGAGAGGGATACTGGCCATGCGGTGCGGGTACCCGCCGAGGCACACATCCACCTGATCGCGATCCGTAAAAGCCGGCCCTGACGGATGGTCGTACAGCGCGCGATCCTCGGACGGAACGCTCGCGAGTGCGGTACCGGCATCCGCATTTTCTGCAGGAGAGGATACTGGCCCCGCTGCGCGGAAGCCCGCCCTGGCACAGATCCACCTGATCGCGATCCGTAAAAGCCGGCGGTGCCGGACGGTCGTGCATCGGGCGATCCTGGACCGAGCACTCGCCGGTGGGTGGACGCGGCCGTCGAGCACGGGACGGTAGATCCTTCGGGCGGCGCCATCGATCGTGGCAGGGACGGAATCGGCGCTGCCTCCCTCATCAGGAAGTCAAAGCGGCGCAGCGGGATACAAAGAACCGGAGCCGCGGAGAAGGTTCTCCGCGGCTCCGCGTTTCCGCATCCATCCAGCGAGGTGCTATCCGCCGATCCAGTACGAGGCCTTGATCAGGAAGACGTTGTGCGACGGGCCGTCGAAGATGCCGCGCGTGTCGCGATCGAAATCGAAGTCGCCCAGCGGCTCGAACCCGCTGCGCTCCTGCTGCCACACGAAGAACAGCGTGCTTCCCGGACGGTACTCCCAGCGCAGCACCGCGTTGCCCCGCAGCGACCGCACGTTGAAGTCCGGGTCCCCGAACCGCACCACGAAGTTGGGATCCGTCGACGGCGGGAGCGCCGCGGGGCAGTCGCGCGCCGCCACGGGATCCGCCACGTACACACCCTCGATGCGGCAGAACGTGCCGCGGTCGTCCCCGTACCGCGCGAACGCGAACTCGCCCGGCGCCGTGAGCTCCTTGAAGCCCGAGTAGCGGCCCGCGGAAACGAACGGCTGCGCGTACAGCTGCAGCGACAGCCGCGGCGTGAACGTCCAGTCCACCCGCGTCTCCAGCGACACCGTGGTCTGGTCCAGGCTGCCGAACACGTAGCGCGCGCCGTAGGTGTCCGTGGCCCGCGCGTCCGCCGTGGTGCGGACGTACTGCGCCGTGTAGTCGTTGTGCGAGAAGCGGGGCCCCAGCTGCACGCGCACGGCCGAGCTGGGCCGCAGCGTGGACCACGCCGCAAAGCCGCGCTCCCGCAGCCCCGACGCGTCCTGCCGGTACGACGCCTCCGTGCCGAAGAACACCCGCTTGCGCGAGTCCGTCTCCACCCACCCGCTGGCATTCCACTGCGCCGGCTGCATGCTCAGGGGCCCGCCGCGCGTCAACCGGTCGTTCACGTACTCCGGCCGCACGCCCACCTGCAGCCCCGCTCCCCAGAAGTTGGTGAAGTTGGCGTTGGCGCTGGCCGCGCCGCCATCCAGGATCTTGTCGCCGCCGTAGTTCCACGCGCGGAACTGCCAGGCGCTGTAGCTGTGGCTGCGCAGGATGCCCACCTGCTTGTTGACGCTGCGCCCCAGGAACGTTGCAACGCTCCGCGCGTCGGACCGGGTCTGGAAGCCGATGTCGTTGATCTCGAACCCGGGGCTCACCTGCTTGAGCTGCACGGACGCATCCCACGAGCCGCCGTGGGCGATGGACAGCTCGCTGATGGTGCCCCCCAGCGAGGTGCGGTCCGGATCCACCTCCACGTAGTCCGCGTCCGGCCGCTGGT
>DASQZE010000498.1:0-7800 GCA_035638875.1 Longimicrobium sp. | reverse complement strand
GCGAGGGTAAAGCGCAGGTCGTCGCGGTGGGGCCCCACGAGCGTCATGCCGCGCCGGCCCTCGCGGTCCGCGCTGCGGGCCAGCGCCGTGCCGAACGCCGCCGCCACCTGCGCCGGCGACGTGAGGTCCGCCAGCTCCGGCGCGGAGGGCGCGTAGCTCATGTACCCGGGATGCCCGCCCGCCACCCGCGCGTAGTGCACGCTGAAGCTCTCCGCGTGCTCCGCCACCCACGCCGCGCGTGCAGCCGCCACGCGGCTCCCCGCGGCCACCAGCCCTTCGTCCCACACCTCCACCAGCGCGCGCGGGCTGTTCTGCCGCAGCAGCGTGTTGCGCTGAAAGAGGGTCTGCCGAAAGCGCTGCAGGGCCTGCAGGTAGCCGGGCTCGGCCAGGGACAGGACAATGTCCAGGAACCGCCGCCGTCCGCCGGGCCCGCCGCTCACCAGCTCCACGTCCGAAGGGGAAAAGATGACGGCGCCCACCTGCCCCAGGCCGTCGCCCAGGCGCTCGGGCTCGGCGCCGTTGACGGAAACCTTCTTCTTGCGCCCGCGGCGGTCGAAGGCGGCGGAAACGGAGCGGGTGCGCCCCTCCGCGTCTTCCAGCCGGCCTTCCACGCGGAACACCTCCTCGCCGAAGCGCACGAGCTGCTCGTCGGGGGCGCCGCGAAAGGAGCGGAAAATCTCCAGGTAGTAGATGGCCTCGAGCAGGTTGGTCTTGCCCTGGCCGTTGTCGCCCACGATGGCCGCACCCTGCGCCGGCAGCTCCAGCACCTGCTCGGCGAAGTTGCGGTAGTTGCGCAGGTGCAGGCGGGAGAGGTGCAAGGAGTGCGGAAGTGCGTGAAGATGAAGCAGCGATGCTAGCGGAGACGCCGCACGGTGCGCGCGCCGATCTGGAACTGGAACGGTCTGCGCTCCGTCCGGGCAAGGCGCTTGATCTCGGGCCAGTGCTTGATGATCGTCTGCACGACCTCGCATATGCGAGGCGACCGCTTCCCGGGGAGCAGGAAAAAGGCGCCCACCCCGGCATCGCGCAGGGCTGCGGCCTCGTGCGGCTTGCGGGTGATGTTGACGTCGCGAGTGATGATGCACCAGTCTCGCTCACCCGCGTGCCGGATCCACGTTTCATCCGGTGTCGCAGGGGCAAAGATCCTGGCGACGTGCTCGGCGGGCTCGCCCAGCGCTTCAAGCGCATCCACGAGCCCGGGAGGCATGTGCGCATCGAACAGGAACCTTACGCCGCCTGAAGCCATTCCTCGAACCGGGTGGCGGTCTGAACGTGGCGAGGGGGTACCTTGTAGACCCAGGATACCCGTTCCATCGCGCGGTCGGGGTCGTACTCCTGTTCCGCCTTCAGCGCATCCGCGAGCACGCGGGTGGGAACCCCGATCTCGGCCACGATCGGCTCGCCGAAGGATACCTGGGGATCTACGACCACACGGCCCTCGCGGCCCAACGGCCACCAGCGTGTCGGTACCTCCAGCGGATCGAATTCCAGCTGGCCCAGGTATGGCTGCACCACCTCACGCAACGTGTGCTGCCCATGTCCCTGAAGGCGCACCAGCGATTCCCCTCCGCCGGACTCCCGCAACAATGCGTAGATCCCGGACGGGTCCGCGAAGAACTTGCGCATGGCGAACGGGTGCTCCGTACCGAACATCCGGGCTGCGACCTCCGCGGCTTCATGCACCAGCCTCCAGGGGGCGCCGGCGCGGCGGAACCCCTTGATGTACATCAGCTCCACCAATTCGGTGAAGGTGATCGCATGCTGGCCTTCGATGTCCGGAAGCTCGGTCTGGATAAGAGGCTCGTACCGCACCTTGACTCCGTTGCGGCGCCGATCGTAGCCAAAGGCCCAGCGCCTTACCTCATCGGCCGGAGCCTTGAGGAGCGCACCCGCTTCGGCCGGTGTGTAGATCCCTTTACCGATCATCCCAACTCCGGTTCTCGCGTGTCACCAAACATAAACCGAAGTACATCGGAAGAGAAGCAATATCAGCCGTTATCCGGCGCGGCCTGGAACCCCGCGGCGCCTTCGTGCTGCAGCAGCCAGCGCTTGCGGTCCATCCCCTCGCCCTTTTCCCACTGGCCGGCGTATCCGCCGATGCCGCCGCCGGCCGCCGTCACGCGGTGGCAGGGGATCACGATGGGGATGGGATTGTTTCGATTGGCCTGCCCCACGGCCCGCGGCGCGCGGCAGGCGATGTTCTCGGCCACGTCGCCGTACGAGCGCGTCTCGCCGTAGGGAATGCGGCAGAGCGCATCCCACACGCGGCGCTGAAAGTCCGTGCCCTCCGGCGACAGCGGCAGGTCGAAGTCGCGGCGCGTGCCCGCGAAGTACTCGCGCAGCTGCTGGGCGACCTTCCATCCGAGCGGATCGTCGCGCGTGGGCTCCACGCGCGTCCCCGCCGGCGGGTGCGCGCCCTGCGGCCAGAAGTGGATGTACCGCACCGCGGCCTCGTCGTACTCCACGAACAGCGGCCCCACCGGCGAAGGCAGCAGCAGCCGCCTGACCGCCGACGACGGCTCCAGCCGCAGTCCCCGCCGCGCTGGCGAAGTTCTCACCATCTCATCCCCCTAACCTGGTGGAGCCGGAACCAAACAGGACGACGGCGGATGAGGGCGTGTCCCTCCGCTGCGCTCCGGGCCGGGCTGCGCGCGCCGTAGGCAACGATACAACTGTTGCCAACGGTGCCGAGCCCCTCCGCAGCAGGGCACGATACTGCTGTGCCCTGCTGCTCCGGTTCTCGGCCCTGCGGGCGCGCATCCCTCACGCGCTCGCATTCCAGCGACATCCGCGTCCCGGCGGAGCGACGTGCACGCGAGCCGCCGTCGATCACGGGACAGCAGGTCCTTCGGCCGGCGCCACGGTCCTCGTCACGGGACGGTCCCGGCGGCGCCTCCCTCCTCAGGAAATCAATCGGTGCGGAGCGCGGAGCACGTGGCAGTTATTTTCGCACTTTCGCACTTTCGCACTTTCGCACTTTCGCACTGCCGTTACCGTCCCTTGAACTCCGCCTTGCGCTTGTCCAGGAACGCCTGCATCCCCTCGCGCATGTCGTCGGTGGCGGCGAGCAGGCCGAAGAGGTTGCTCTCCATTGCCAGGCCGTCGTCCACCGACATCTCCATCCCGCGCGTGGTGCACTCGATGGCCAGCCCGACCGCGATGGGGCCGTTGGCGAGAATCGTCTGCATCATCGCGCGCGCCTCGGCCATCAGCGCCTCCTTGGGGCTGGGCGCCTCCTGCCCCTCCGCCGCCTCGGGCTTGCGGACGACCTTGTTCACCATGCCGATGCGGTACGCCTCGTCGGCCTTGATGAACTGCGCGGACAGCATGAGCTCCAGCGCGCGGCCCTTGCCCACGATGCGGGGCAGGCGCAGGGTGCCGCCGTAGCCGGGGATGATGCCCAGCTTGACCTCGGGCAGGCCGAACTGCGCGTTCTCGCCCGCGATGCGCAGGTGGCAGGCCAGCGCCAGCTCGCATCCGCCGCCCAGCGCGAAGCCGTTGACGGCCGCGATCACCGGCTTGCGCGACAGCTCGATCGCCCGGAACACGCGCTGCCCCAGGCGGCTGACCTCGATGCCGTCCACGGGACCCATCTGCGACAGCTCGGCGATGTCCGCGCCGGCCACGAACGCCTTTTCGCCCGTGCCCGTGAGGATCACGCCGCCGATGTCGGCGCGCGACGCGATCTCGTCCACGGCCTGGCCCAGCTCGCGGATGGTCTGCTCGTTGAGCGCGTTGAGCTTGTCCGGCCGGTTGATGGACAGCGTGGCGATGCGGTCCTGGACTTCGAGCGTGAGGTTCGTGTAGTCGGCCATGGGATGAAAGTGCGTGAGTGCGGGGTGCGTGCGTGCGGACGAACTGGTGTACGGCGGCACCGTTTGCGCGCGCACAACCTACGCGCGCGGCGGATGGCGGGCAACGCGGATGGGTGGAAATGGCGCAGTCCCGGTGGCGCCCCCTCCCGCTCGTTCCTCGCGACCTCCCCCAATAACCCCTGGGGGAGGTGAGATTGCTTCCGCCGGATGAGTGAGGATTCGTCTCTGTCTGCCTCGCCGGACACAAACCGGCGAAGCCACGTGTATCCCACGGCACTGGCCCCGCTCACGATCCGTCGGCGAAGGCCGACATCACGTTTTCGGTGCCGCGATTTCAATCGCCGGGCGGCTGGAGCCCCACCACCTCTCACGGTTCTCCCGATCGCGATCTCCCTCAACCCCGGCCCACACCCCGCTGGGGAGCCGGGGAACATCCGCACCCCAGGCGAGTGTACCTCGAAGGGTTCCCGCGCAGGTGATTTTCGCCGGATGCGAAGCGGCGGATTGGGGCGCGTCCGTGGTCCGCGCCGGGGGAGCGTGCGATCCGCCCCGCCGGGGGCACCCTCCGCCGCGCCACGCCGCCGCTCGTCCCACCGGGGTCGCCGCCCGTCCCGCGGCCCGATTATCGTTCACCGCGCGCACCTTTGCGACGTAAATCCGTCGCAGCTTCCCAGGCCATTCCACGGACGGTAAAGATGGCGGCTCGCGGGCTTGCGACATTTGTGGCGCGATGATTATCATCGCTGTCCTACGCGCGTTTTCGGTCAAGCTCAACCTGTGCCCGGCGCGCGTCGGGACCGCCGCGGGCGCGGCGGAACGAACTGCCCGCCGTCCGGGCGGATCCGTGCAACCCGGAGGCCGGCGCACGCTCGACTGCCGCTACGCCGCTCTCCGTTTCCGCCGTTTTTCCGCGCAGACCACCGTCACCCAGCAGCCGCATGATGGAACCCTGGATGGATGAGGCCGCCGGCCGGGGGGCAGACGCCCTCATGAGCCGCTTCGTCTGCCGCGTGTCCGGCGCCCCCGCCGGCACCGTGGACGGCTTGCGCGCCGAGCGCGCCCTGGCGCTCTTCGGCCAGCTGGCCGAGACGGAGGCCCGCCTGCACGCCGCCCGCGAGGACATGTCGCAGCGGCTGTTCACGGCCATCGGCGCCGCGCAGGAAAAGCCCCTTCGCAACAAGCTCATCGCCCTCAAGCGCGACCTGTACAACCTCAAGCCGCAGTCCGCCGAAAAGCTGGACGCGGCCCTGGCCGGCACGGACGCGGAGACGGCGGATGCCGTTCGCGCCTTCGCCGCCGACGTGGTGCGGGTGCGCGGGCTGGAGGACGAGGTGCGCGCCGCCCACGACGAGGGCGCGGGCCGGGCCCGCGGCCAGTTCCGCGAGCAGATCACGGACGCGGACTTTCGCAAGGGACTGATGGTGAGCAGCCGCTCGCTGTACGGCCACCTGGGCCGGTACGCGGCCGCGGCGGAATCCGGCGAGCTGACGGGGCGCGACGAAAAGACGGAGCGCGGCCTGCTGCGCTACTACACGCGCATGGCCATGAAGGCCACGCCGTTCGCCACCTTCTGCGCCATCCTCCCCGGCACGTTCGTGGACGGCGGCGCGGCGACCGAGGGCGAAACGCGCTTCACGGGCGACCCGCGCGTAAAGCGCAGCTTCGTCCGCATCAACAAGTTCCTGTACGGCCTGCTCTTCGACCACCTGAAGACGCGCCCGGCGTTCCGCCACGCGCTGGCCGTGGAGCGGAACCCGACCCTCCGCGGCGAGGGGCCGCGCCTGGTGTTCCTGACCTCCATCGAGGGGCGCGAGGTGTTCCAGCGCCTGGGCGACAACGAGGTGCTGCAGCTCATCGCCAGCCGCTTTGCCGACGGCGGGGCGCCCACGCTGGGCGAGCTGATCCGCGCCCTGTCGTCGGACCCGGAGATCGACGCCACGCCCGAAGAGGCCGGGGCGTACCTGGACAAGCTCATCGAGATCGGCTTTCTGCGCTTCCACACCGGCATCCGCGAGCAGGACGCGGACTGGGACCTTCCCTTCCGCACGCTGCTGGACGGCATCGACGACGAGCATGCGCAGCGCTCCAGCACGCTGCTGGCCCGCCTGCGCGAGCGGGTGGAGGCGTACACGGACGCGGGGGTGCAGGAGCGCGCCGACATCATCGAGCAGATCCACGCCGACATCGAGGAGGCGCTGGACGCCATGCAGGTGACGGCGCGCCTGCGCAAGGACATGCCGTTCTACGAGGACGCCACGAGCGCCGCGTCGGCCGAGATCTCGCTGACCCCCGGCGTGCGCCGCGCGTTCGGCGCCTTCGAGGAGTGGGTGCGCGCCACGTCGCGGCTGGCGTGGCCGCGGCCGGACCTGGCCACCATGCGCCACTTCTTCGGGACGTACTACGAGAGCACCGAGGGCGTGCCCTTGCTCAAGTTCTACGAGGACTTCTACCGCGAGCACTTCAAGGCGCACGTGGAAAAGGAGGCCAAGCAGCGCGGCGGGGCCGGCAAGGACGAGCTGGACGGCTACGACGTGGGCAACCCGTTCGGCCTGCAGAGCATCAAGGACCTGGGCGCCGCCCGCATGCGGCTCACGGAGGCCTTCCGCAAGCGCTGGGACGCCGACCGCGACGCGGAGTCGTTCGACATCTCCGCGGAGGAGGTGGAGGAAGCGCTGGCGGGGGTGGAGACGCTGAGCGGCGTGCCCCGCTCCATGGGTGCCTTCGGCCTGATGATCCCGTCGGAGGGCGAGGGGGCCGATCCCACCTTCCTGCTGCACGGCAGCAGCTACACGGCGGGGTACGGCAAGTACTTTTCGCGCTTCCTGTACATGCTCCCCGACGACGTGCAGGAAGACGTGCGCCGGGCCAACGCGGCGCTCACGGGCGAGCTGCTGGCGGAGATCTGCGGCGACGCGCAGTTCAACGCCAACCTGCACCCGCCCCTCATGCGGTGGGAGATCAGCTACCCCACGGGCGAAAGCGGCAACACCGACCAGCAGCTGCGCAGCAGCGAGATCCTCGTCTTTCCGGACCCGGAAGATCCGCAGAGCCTGGCGCTGGTGCACGCACCCACCGGGGGCCGCGTGATCCCCGTAGACCTGGGATTCCTGAACCCGCGCATGCGGCCGCCGCTGTACCAGCTGCTGTCGCGCTTCACCCCGCCGGTGATGTACGCGCCCTCGCTCCCCGAGTCCGCTGACGCGCCGCGCCGGCCGCCGGAGGCAAAGAAGCTGGACGCGGACGGCGTCGCGGTGCAGGCGTTCGACGGTCCGGACGCCGCCGCCGCGGGGCAGGGAAACGGGGCGTCGCAGCCGCTGAGCTGCGCCTGCGAGCCGGTCGCCGCGCCCATCGCGGATGCCGGCGCGGTAGATGCGGCTCCCGCCGTGGATGCGGAAGCGAAGCCCGCCGGGGACGATGCCCAGCCGGCGGACACCGTGCCTGCCGGCGAGGCCCCGGCCGCGCCGGCCGCGGAAGGCGCCGAGGCCCCCGCGGGGCCGCCGCCCGTCATCAACTACCGCCCGCGCATCACCTATGGGGGCGGACGGGTGGTGCTCACGCGGCGCCGCTGGGTGGTGCCCGGCGTGCTGTTCCCGCAGCGCCGCACGGACGAGTCCTCGGCGGACTTCTTCCTGCGCGCCAACCGCTGGCGGGTGGAGAACGGCATTCCCGAGGCTTCGTACCTGCGCGTGATGCCGGGGACGGAGCCGCGCCCCGCCCAGCCCGGGCAGCCGGCCGGCGACGCCGCCGCCGAGGCGCCGGCCGATGCGGGCGCGGACATCCCCGGCTACGAGGGCGGCGCCCCCGAGGCCGAGGTGCACGACGAGGAGGCCGAGGCCGAAGCGGCGGCGCCCGAAGCCGCCGCGGAGGCCGTGGCCGATGGAGCCGCGGCGGATCCCGAGGACCCGGCCGCCGCGGCGGCCAAGGCGGCGGAGGCCGCCAAGAAGCGCACGCAGCCGTCCAAGGACTTCTTCAAGCCGCAGTTCAT
>DASQZE010000497.1:0-20807 GCA_035638875.1 Longimicrobium sp. | reverse complement strand
TGTGCGGCTCCGGCAAGAATCCGTACTTCTGCTGGCTCTCGCCGAAGCCCACCCCGCCCAGCCCGCCGGAGCCGATGGCGATGAGCGACTGGTGGATCTGGTAGCTCACCCCGCCCGTGTCGTGCGACGGGTCCAGGAACGCGGCGATGCGGCGCGCGCGGTAGCTCTCGCCCTCGATCAATTTCCACAGCACCGGCACGGCCAGCAGCCCCAGCAGGATGAAGTGGCCGATGCGCGCCCCGCCCGCGAACAGCACCAGCGACGCGAGCAGGACGATCAGCAGCGCCGCGCTCATGTTGGGCTGCTTGAGGACGAGGAGGACGATCGGCATCCACACGACCAGGAAGGGCAGGAGCCCCTTGCTCAGCGAGTGCAGCCGGTCCGCCTTTTTCACGGCCAGCGCCGCCGTCCACGCGATGATGGCGATCTTGGCGAACTCCGAGGGCTGGATGCTGATCCCCAGGTTGAGCCAGCGGCGCGCGCCGTTGATGCGGGGCGCGATGGCTTCCGTCCCCGGCATCACGATGATCACCAGCATGACGCCGATGGTGAGCAGCATGGGCCAGGCGATGCGGCGCCAGTGGCGGTAGTCCATCCGCGCCAGCACGATGGCCAGCACGGCGCCCATCACCCCGCCCACGAGCTGCTTGACGGCAAAGTGGTGCCCGGGCAGCCCCGCGGACGCGGCCAGGAACGAGCTGGCGCTGTACATCTCCGTCAAGCCGAATGCGAACGCCGCCAGCGTAAGGAATACGAGCGAGCGCGACTCCCACGTCTCCTCGCGCACGGAGGCGGGCGCCTGGCTGGGCGCGCGCTCCCGCGGCGTGACCGCCGGCTGCGTGGGCTGGGCGGGGGCGCGCTTGCGCCACCCCAGTGCGATGCTCGTCATCCTGCCGCTTCCTCTCGCGCCAGCTGGGCGAAGCGCTCTCCGCGCGCCTCGTAGTTCACGAACATGTCGAAGCTGCTGCACGCGGGGCTCAGCAGCACCGCGTCTCCCGGCTCGGCCACCTGCCGCGCGCGGCGCACCACCTCGTCGAACGGGCCGTCCACGCGCTCCACGGGGGCCTTGCCCTGCAGATCGGCGACGATGGTCTCCGCCGCCTCGCCGTACGCGAGCACCACCCGCACGCGGCCCGCCAGGTCCGGCAGCAGTTCCGTGTACGGCTCGCCCTTGTGCTTGCCGCCCAGGAGGAGCACGGTCGGCCGGCTCATCCCGCGGATGGCCACGCGCGTGGAGGCGATGTTCGTCGCCTTGCTGTCGTTCACCCACAGCACGCCGTCGCGGTCCGCCACGGGCTGCAGGCGGTGCGGGGGCGCCTGGAAGCTTCTCAGCCCCTTGCTGATCCCCTCCAGCGACGCGCCGGCCAGCCGCGCCGTGACGGCCGCCGCCAGCGCGTTGGCGACGTTGTGCGGCCCCAGGATCTGCAGCCCCGCGGCGGGGACCACCCGCTCCGTGCGCCCCGGCTCCGTGCGGAGGACCAGCGTGCCGGACGAAACCCATCCGCCCAGCTCCTCTTCCGATTCCGGCGCCGTCTCCGCGCGAAAGTACAGCCGCGTCCCCGGCGCGTCGCCGACCAGGTCGCGCGCCCGCTCGTCCTCCGCGTTCAGCACCCACACGCTCTCCGGCGACGCGTTGACGAAGAGGCGCGCCTTGTCGGCGTAGTAGTCCTCCACGTCCGCGTACCAGTCCAGGTGGTCGGGCGCCAGGTTGGTCAGCACGCCGATGCGCGGCGTGAAGCGGCGGATGCCGGCCAGCTGGAACGAGCTGCACTCCACCACCGCCCACGCCGGCTGCGGCTGGCGCAGGGCCAGCTCGCTGAGCGCCGTGCCGATGTTGCCCCCCGCCACCGCGTCGATCCCGGACCCGCGCATCAGGTGCTCGATGAGCGCCGTGACCGTCGTCTTGCCATTCGTCCCCGTGATGCCGATCACGGGGCAGTCCAGCTGCTCGGAGGCGAACTCGATCTCCGGGATCACGGGGACGCCCTCGATCGCCTTTTCCTTGAGCACCTTCGCCGTGGGCGGGATGCCGGGGGACAGGACGATGCGCGAGCACGCCGCCAGCTTGGCGAGGTCGTGCCCGCCCGTCTCCGCGTCGCCGCCCATCCCGCGGACCGTCTCCGCTGCAGAACGCGCGGACTCCGAGTCGCCCGCGTCGCTCGCATAGACGTGCGCCCCGCGGGCCGCGGCCAGGCGCGCGGCGGCCAGCCCGCTGCGGGCCAGCCCCAGCACCCCGATCCGCTCGCCGGTGAGGGAAACGCTCATCCCGTCAGCGGATCTTGAGCGTGGCGAACGCGGCAAGCGCGCAGATGATCCCCGTGATCCAGAAGCGGATGATCACCTTGCTCTCGTGCCAGCCGATCTGCTCGAAGTGGTGGTGCAGCGGCGCCATGCGAAAGATGCGGCGCCCCACGCCCGTGCGGTGCTTGGTCCACTTGTAGTAGATGGTCTGCGTGGCGACCGAGAGCGCCTCCGCCACGAACACGGCGCCCACGATGGCCAGCAGGAACTCCGCCTTGAGCATGATGGCGACCGCGCCCAGCACCCCGCCGATGGCCAGCGACCCCGTGTCGCCCATGAACACTTCCGCCGGGTGGGCGTTGTACCACAAAAAGCCCATGCACCCGCCCGCCAGCGCCACGCAGAAGATGGAAAGCTCCCCCGCGCCCGGCAGGTAGAACACGTTCAGGTAGTCCGACGCGTCGATGCGGCCCAGCAGGTATGCAAAGATGCCGAACGTGGCGCAGGCGATGGCCGACAGCCCTGCCGCCAGGCCGTCCAGCCCGTCCGTCAGGTTCACCGCGTTGGAGCATCCCACGACGATGAACGCCACCCACAGCACGTAGAGGGGTGGCCAGAACTCCATGTGGATGCTCTTGAAGAACGGGATCTGCGTCCACGTGCTGGGGATGGGCGCGCTCATGTCCAGCAGCACCAGCGCCAGCCCCAGGATCACCCCGATCCCCGCCTGCCCCACGATCTTGTAGCGCCCCTTGAGGCCGCCCGTGTTCTTGCGGACGATCTTGAGGTAGTCGTCCAGGAACCCCACCACCCCCAGGACCACCAGGACGACCAGGGCGAGGATGGTGTACCAGTTGTCCAGCCGCGCCCACAGAAAGACGGGGATCACGGTGCTGAGGATGATCAGCACGCCACCCATGGTGGGCGTGCCGCTCTTGCCCAGGTGCGTCTGCGGGCCCTCGGTGCGCACGACCTGGCCCACCTTGAGCATGCGCAGCCGCGAGATGATGGCCGGTCCGAACCAGATGGCCACCAGGAACGCCGTCACCACCGCCCCCGCCGCCCGGAACGTCTGGAAGCGGAAGAGGTTGAAGGCGATGTTGAGCTCCGCCAGCGGCACCAGCAGGTGATAGAGCACGGGTCCGTCCTCTCAGGCGTTTTGCGGTGAGGACTGCGCGAAGTCGCGCTCGATCAACGGAAGCCATCGCTCCAGCTGCACGCCGCGCGAGCCCTTGAGCAGCACGGTCTCGCCCCCCCGCAGCGTGGGCCGCAGGGCCTCGTACGCCTCCAGGGGGTCCTCCGTCGCGATCAACCGGTCGCCCAGCTCGCTGTCGTTCTCCTGGAACGCGCGGACGAAGTCGCCCGTGGCCACCACGCGGTCGATGCCGTGCCCCACGAGGCCGGCCGCGTGCAGGGCCAGCTCCCGGTGCAGCCGGTCGCCGTGGTCGCCCAGCTCGCGCATGGTGCCGATGACGGCGATCTTCTCGCCCTCCGCGGGCACCGTGGCCAGCAGGTCCAGGGCGGCCCGCATGCTGGGCGGGTTGGCGTTGTAGCAGTCCGCGATCAGGCTCATGGGCCCGATGCGCATCCACTCGTTGCGCATCTTCGTCGGCTTCATGGCCGCCAGTCCGCGCGCGGCGTCCTCCAGCGGAACGCCCCATTCGACCGCGACGCCCAGGGCCAGCAGCGCGTTGCGGACGTTGTGCATCCCCGGCAGGGGCAGGTGGATGGGCACGCCGCGAAAGCTCCACTCCGTGCTGCCGTCCGGGCGGAACGTCACGCCTTCCTGGCCGCCGTCCGCGCGCAGGTCCGCCTCGCCGCTGAACCCCGCCACCCGCAGCCGCATGCCGCCGATCCGCGCCATGGCGCCCTCCGGCAGCTCCGTCGGCTCGTCCGCCACGATCCCCACGCCGCCGGGGCGCAGGGCGTCGAACACCGCCAGCTCCTCCTGCAGCACGCCTTCCACCGAGCCCAGTCCCTCCAGGTGCTCCTCGCCGATGGAGGTGATGATGGCCGCGTCCGCCTCCACGATGTGCGACAGGAGCGTGATCTCGCCGGGCTCGTTGGTGCCCGTCTCCACGATCACCGCCTCCGCGTCGCCCGGCGCCGCCAGGAGCGTGAGCGGCACGCCGACCTGGTTGTTGAGGTTGGCGTCCGTGGCGTGCACGCGGAACGTGGACCCCAGGACGGCACGCAGCAGCTCCTTGGTCGTCGTCTTTCCGTTGCTCCCCGCGACGGCCACCACGCGTCCGTCCAGCGCGCGGCGGCGGTGGCGGCCCAGCTTGCCCAGCGCGTGCAGCGTGTCGGGGACCACGAAGAGCATCATCCCCTCCGGCGCCGTCCCCCCCTGGCTCACGACGGCCGCCGTGGCGCCGGCTTCGGCCGCCTGCGCCAGGTAGGCGTGCCCGTCGAAGTTGGCGCCGCGCAGGGCGACGAACAGCGACCCCGGCGCGATGCTGCGCGTGTCGGTGGAGATCCCGGAAAACTCTGGGTCCACGGCACCGGACGTGTCCAGCTCCAGTGCGCGCCCCACTTCACTCGCGGTCCAGCGAAAATCCGTCAACCCTCACCTCCCTGGGCGGTCTGCAGCTCCGCGAGGATCTCATGCACGATGGCGCGCTCGTCGAACGGACGCTTTTCATCCCCGACGACCTGGTACGTCTCGTGGCCCTTGCCGGCCAGGAGCACCAGGTCGTCCGGGCGTCCCTCGATGAGTGCGGTACGGATGGCCTCGCGCCGGTCGGAAAGCCGCAGGCGAGGTGCATCCTCCATGCCGCGTTCGATCTCGTCGATGATCCGCTCGGGATCTTCCGTCCGCGGGTTGTCGGAGGTGACGATGGCCAGGTCCGAGAACTGCGCCGCGATGCGCCCCATCTCCGGCCGCTTCCCCCCGTCCCGGTCGCCCCCGGCACCGAACACGACGATCAGCCGGCCGCGCACCAGGGGGCGCACGGCCTTGAGGGCACGCTCCAGGGCGTCCGGCGTGTGCGCGTAGTCGCGCAGCACCGTGGCGCTCGCCGGCGGCCCCGCGATGCGCTCCAGCCGGCCGGGCACCTGCGGCAGCGTCCCCAGCGACTCCGCGATGCGCTTCGGATTCCACCCCAGCGACCAGAGCACGGCCGCGCAGGCCACGGCGTTGGACACGTTGAAGTCGCCGAAGACGGGGAGCGCCACGGGCTCGCTGCCGTCCGGCGTGCGCAGGGTGAACCCCATCCCCCCGCCGCCCACGCGCACGTCCTCCGCCGCCACGTCCGCCTCCCCCGCCCGCTCCACGCCAAAGCGCACCGTCCGCCCGATGGGCGACGCCACGTCGCGCCACTCCGGGTCGTCCGCGTTCACGATGGCGGCCCCGGAGGGCTTCAGGAGGTGAAGGAGGCGAAGCTTGGCCTCGCGGTACGACCCCATCGTCCCGTGGTAATCGAGATGGTCACGGGTCAGGTTGGTGAACACCGCCGCGTCGAAGCGGGCCGCGGCCATGCGCGCCTGGTCCAGCGCGTGGGACGAGACCTCCATGGCCACGCGCGCCACGCCGTCGTCCAGGAACCCGCGCAGCCAGCGGGCGGCCTCCACGGGCCCGGGCGTCGTCAGTCCCTCCGTCCCCGGCACGACCTCGCCGTCCTCGCCGATGGCCCCCAGCGTGCCGATGTAGCCCGCGGGGCCGTCCAGGGACAGCAGGTGGCGCAGCATGGCCGCCGTCGTCGTCTTGCCATTGGTCCCCGTGACCCCGATGAGCGTCATCTCCGCCCACGGGTCGCTGAAGAACTCGGCGGCGGCGTACGCGGCGCCCACCCGGCCGTCCGTCACGCACAGCTGCGGCGTGGGGATGGCGTCCGTGCACGTGTCCACCACCACGCCCGTGGCGCCGGCGTCGAAGGCGGCGGGGAGGAACGCGTGGCCGTCGCTGCTCGTGCCCTTCCACGCGCAGAACAGGGCACCCACGCGCACCTTGCGCGAGTCCCCCGTCACGTCCCACACCTCGCGGATGGATTGGCCCAGCGGCAAACGGCGGTCGCCCACGAGGATTTCCTCGCGGGCGAGACGCGCCTCGATGGCGCCGAGCGTGGTGTGGCGATTGGTCATCTTGAGCCTCCGACGATCACCATCGTGTCGCCGCGCGCCACCGATGCGCCCGCCGCTGGGCGCGTGGTGCGTACGGGCCCGCTCCCCTGCACGCGGACGTTCACCCCCAGCGCGTGCAGCCTTCGCGCCGCGTCGCGCAGCGGCAGCCCGCTCACGTCCGGCACGGGCACCACGTCCGCCGGCGGGGGCTGCGCCGCCTTGCGCAGCTCGTCCGTGCTCACGAACACGTACACGCCCTCCGCGCCGGACGGCGCCGGGTCGTCGTCGCGCGTCTCCCCCGGCGTGCCCGCGGGCGGCGCCTGCGACGGCAGGCGCGTGGCGAGGAGGGCACGGCGGTCCAGCCCCGGCGTGCGCGCGGCCAGGATGGCCTGCAGCGTTTCGCGCGTGACGGGCGCCGCCGTCAATCCGCCGTAGTAGTCGCCCTGCGGCCGGTCCAGGCGGACCAGGATGGTGAGCTGCGGGTCGCGTGCGGGAAAGAATCCCACGAACGTGGCGTTGTAGGCGCCGGCCTCGTAGCGCCCGTTGGCCCCCGTGCGCCGCGCCGTCCCCGTCTTGCCGGCCACCTCGAAGGTGGACAGCGACGCGCGCGTGGCCGTGCCGTCCTCCACCACGGAAACCAGCACGTCGCGGATCTGCGTGGCCACGGCGCGCGGGACCACGCGGCGCACCTCGCGCGGCTCGCGGCGCTCCAGCGTGCGCCCGCCCGCGGAGCGCACTTCGCGCACCAGCCGCGGCTCCATCAGCGACCCGCCGTTGGCCAGGGCGCCGTACGCCAGGGCCAGCTGCAGGGGGGTGACGCTCACTTCGTATCCCGTCGCCAGCGACGCGGGCGTGGGCTTGGACCAGCGGTCCGGCCGCGGCAGCCGCCCGGACGACTCGGTGGGATACTCCACCCCCGCCGGCGTGCCGAACCCGAAGTCGCGCAGGTAGCCGAACTGCTGCGCGGGCGAAAGGCGCGGCGCGAACTTGACCATGCCGATGTTGCTGCTCACCCGCAGCGCGTCGCGCAGGGTGAGCATGTCGTACGCGTGCACGTCCCTGTGCACGCGGCCGTCGGGGTCCGTCCAGGTTCCCCCCTCGCCGTCCACCTGCTCCTCCATCCGCGCCTTGCGGGCGGCCAGCAGCGTGGCGACGAAGAACGGCTTGAGCACGGAGCCCGGCTCGTACGGCTCGATGAACGCGCCCACGTCGCGCACGCCGCCCCTGCGCTTGCTGACGGCGGCCAGGATCTCCCCCGAGCGCGGGTCCAGCAGCAGCAGGTCGCCACCGGCCGCGCGGGTGCTGTCGATGGCCTGCTGCAGCGCCGCGTCGGCGATCTCCTGCAGGTCGAAGTCGATGGTCAGGTGGACGTCGTTGCCGTCCGTCGCCGCCACGGCGGGAAGGGAAACGGACGCCTCCGCCTTGCCCTTGGCGTCGCGGCGGAGGATGGAGTAGCCGTCGCGGCCGCGCAGCATCTCGTCCAGCGCCTGCTCCATCCCGCCCAGCGCGCGCCCGTCGCCGCTCACGCCGCCGAGCACCTCGCGCCCCACGCGGCCCTGGGGATAGAAGCGCTCCAGCCGGCGCTCCCAGTGCAGCCCGCGGGCATCGCCCAGGGCGCGGCGCTGCTCGGCCGTGAAGCGGCCGGGGAGCACGACCCACTTGCGCTTGGGATCCGTCGCGCGGCGGGCGGCGGCGCGGGTCAGGTCCAGCGCGTCGCCCAGCTGTGCCGCCATCTCGCCGCGGTCATGCAGCTCGTTGGGGGCGATGGCCAGCCCGAACGTCTCGCGGGTCAGGGCCAGGGGCACCCCGTCGCGATCCAGGATGGCGCCGCGGCGCGCGGGAAGCGGCACGCGGGCCTGGTGCTGGTCGGCCGCCGCCTGCTTCCACTTCTTGCCCTCGAACCCCTGCAGCTGCACGGAGCGGCCCAACACCAGGCCGGCGGCCAGCAGGATGGACGCGACGAGCAGGCGGCGCCGGTTGCGCAGCCGCTCCTCGCTGTCCCACCCCACGCGGACGGGAAGCTTCTCGCCCGCGCTCACGGCCGGGCCTCCAGCGCCGCGGCGGGGACGGGGAGGAGCACCACCTCGTCGTCCTTGGCCACGTGCAGCCCCAGCCGCTGGCGCGCCACGCGGGTGATGCGGGCGCGCGTCTGCAGGGCCTGGATGCGATTGGCCCACTCCACCCGCTCCGCCTCGGCGATGCTCGTCTCGTTCTCGATGCGGCTCAGCTCCCGCTGCCGCGCCACGCCCTCCGTCTGCCGCCAGACGACGGAGACCAGGGCGCCGGCCACCATCAGCACCATGAGCAGCTTTCCGAGCGCAGCACGGCGCCGCGCGCGCTTTTCCACGCGGGCGGTCTGCGGGGCCTCCCACTGCATGGCCTTTTCGGCCGCGCGGGCGCGCAGGGGCCGTCGCAGGGCATCGAACGCGCCCGTGCTCACGCGCTCCTCCAGCCGCGGAGGTGCGCGCTGCGGGCGCGGGGGTTGGCCGCCGTCTCTTCCGCGGACGCATCCACGGGCTTGCGGGTGAGGGTCTTGCCCAGCGCGCGGCCGCGGCACCGGCACACCGGCAGGCCGGGCGGGCACACGCACTCCGTGCTCCAGTCGCGAAAGGCGTTCTTCACCAGCCGGTCCTCCAGCGAGTGGTACGACATCACGGCGAACACCCCACCCGGCGCCAGCCCGTCGCGAAACTGCTCAAGCGCGCGCTCCAGCGCCTCGATCTCCCCGTTCACGGCGATGCGCAGCGCCTGGAAGATGCGCGCGCGGTCCGCGATCTCCGTCCGCGGCCCCAGCGTGCGGTCGATGGCGCGCTGCAATTGGTCGCTGGTGGCAAAGGGCGCCTCGTCCCGCATCTCCGCGACGATCCGCGCCAATTTTCGCGAGCGGCGCTCCTCGCCGTAGCGGTAGAAGATGTTCGCGAGCTCTTCTTCCTCCAGCGTGTTCAGCAGGTCCGCCGCCGAGGGCTCGCCGGCCGACGCCTGCCCCATCCGCATGTCCAGCGGCGCACCCGCCCGAAACGTGAAGCCGCGCGCGTCCACGTCGACCTGGTGGGACGAAATCCCTAGATCCAGCAGCACGCCGTTCAGCGACCCTTCCGCCAGCCCCGCCGTCGCCAGTGCGTCCGCGAAGTTGCTCCGCACGGGGCGAAAGCGGTCGCCGAAGCGGGCGAGGCGCGTGGATGCCTCCGCCAGCGCGTCCGGGTCGCGGTCCACGCCGTAGAGGACGGCATCCGGGCCGCGCTCCAGCAGCGCTTCCGCGTGGCCGCCGCCGCCCAGGGTGCCGTCCAGAAAGGTGCCGCCGCGCTCCGGCTGCAGCAGGTCCATGCACTCCCGCACCATCACGGGCGCGTGGTAGCCGGACGCGTAGGGAAGCGTCACGCCGCCACGCGCGCGCCGCGGGCGTTGCGGCGCGTGACCATGGCCCGGCACGACCGGCAGCAGAACCAGTCCGTGCCCAGGAAGTCCGCCATCTCTTCCAGCGGCTCGAAGGGGCCCACGTGGCGGTCCAGCCCGCACGGCACCGGCGGCGCGGGCAGCGGGGCGAGCGTTGCGAGGTGCGCGGGAAGGACCATGCGGGCTCCGGATCGGATGCGAGGGACTAGCCGAAAATCTGGTGCGTGAGCCGCTCCACGTCCGGAACCGGCTCGGCCGTCGTGGCCGCGAAGCGCTCCGGGCTCCACAGCTCGATGCGGTCGATGGAACCCACCACCAGAGTGGGCCCGTGGATCCCCACCGCTTCCTGCAGCCGCGCGGGGACCAGGATGCGCCCCTGCTTGTCGGGGACGACCTCGGCCGCGTTGGCCGTGACCTTCAGCACGTAGGGACGCGCCTGCGGATTGAGACGGAGCATCTCGCGCAGGCGGGTTTCTACGTCCATCCAGGTGGCGCGGGGATACAGGGTGAGAGCGTCGGGAAACGCATGCACCAGGACCATCGGCTCCTCCCCCCCGTCTCGCCGGAACGAGGCGGGGAGGCTGAGCCGGCCCTTTTCGTCGATCTGGTGCTGGTAGCTTCCCAGGAAGCCGGTCATGGGGCTCCACTGCCCGTGTCCGCCATACGCCCCCACATCTCCCCACAATCCCCCACCACGACCCACAAGCTAATGGCGGCGCGGGTGGCGTCAAGGCGAAGATATGCCGAACGAGCCCTGCGGGAGGGTGGCGTATCTCTTGCTCGTTCCGCCGGATATCCGATGTGTGCCCAACGGAGCCCCAGCCCCGGACCGACCCGTGCAGATCTCGCTGATCATCAACCCGCCCTCGCCCGAGGCCGTGGAATCGCTGCGGCAGGGGGTGGAGCGGCTTCGCGCCGAGGGCCACACCGTGCATCCGCGGGTAACCTTCGAGACGGACGACGCGCACCGATTCGCCTGGAAATCCGCGGAATACGACGCCGATCTCGTCGTGGCGGGCGGCGGAGACGGCACCATCAACGAGGTGGTGAACGGGCTGTACGACTGGGCGAGCGAGCGCGACGGGGACGGCACGCCCACCCTCCCCCGGCTGGGCGTGGTGCCGCTGGGAACGGGCAACGACCTGGCGGGCGGATTGGGGATCCGCGGCGGCGACCCCGAAGGCGCGCTGCTGGATGCCGTCGCGGGCGAGCCGTACCGGGTGGACGTGGGATGCGTGAACGGGCGCTACTTCCTGAACGTCTCCACGGGCGGCGCCGGCGCCGAGGCCACGGACGATGCCTCCACCGACCTCAAGCGGATGCTGGGGCCGGTGGCGTACCTGATCACGGGCGTGAAGAAGTTCGTGCAGCTCAAGTCCACGCGGGCGCGCTTCACGGCCGGCGGGGAGACGGTGTACGAGGGCGGGTTCCTGATGTTCGCGGTGGGCAACGCGTGGCGGACGGGGGGCGGCAACTGGGTCACCCCCGGGGCTGACCCGGCTGACCGGCTGCTGGACCTGTGCATCGTGGAGGAGATGAGCCACGTGGAGGTGGTGCGCATTGCCCCGCAGATCCGGGCCGGGCGGCACGTGAACCATCCCAAGGTCACGTACCTGAAGGTGCCGCAGCTGACGGTGGAGTCGGAGGAGGAGATGACGGTGAACGCCGACGGCGAGCCGCTCACCGCCCGCCGCTTCGAGTACGGGCTCGGCGCGCACCGCCTGACGCTGATGGTGCCTAAGGTCCCCGACGGGACTGAGGCGCCGGGGCGGCACGGGGAGGTGCCCGTGGCGCGGGATGCGGAGGAGGGGGGCGCGGAGAAGGAAGCCAGCGCTTGAGGGAGGGTACCGTTCCGGGTCAGTGGACGGTGCCGAGGTGAGGTCACGTACCACGGCGGCGATCCGTCCGAAGCAGTGAACGACGCCGAGGCGGAGATCACGCATTCGAAGCAGAGCCCCGTCGTGGGCGGTGGAAGACGCCGCGGCGGGGATCATCCAGAGGACGCGCCGATCCGTCCCGAGCGGGTAAACCCGCCGCTGGGAAAGCCATAAGCCCCGTCTCGGCTCGCTGCGCTCGCCGAACGGGGCTTCAACTGCGTAATACCGAATCGCACGGTTGATTGTGCATGCGGAGTATTACCGCTGTCTCACACAGGGGGAAAGAGGTCACGGAGAACAGCAAGACTGGATCTGTTCCCCGTGTCCTCTTTCCCCCTGTGTGAGAACTTCTTTGAAGCATGAATGCACAGTCAATCAGAGAATCTGGTATAACAGCCCAGCAGCTACTCGGACGTGGCTTCCAGGGCGGCGTACGTTGTACCGTCGCGGTGATGGGCTTCCTGCTTCACCGCGCGCGCTCCCCAAACGGTTGATGGTAAGCGGTTGAAGCCCCGCACGGACGCGCCAGCGGCCGGGGCGGGGCTTATGGCTTTCCCAGCGGCGGATTTATCCGCTCAGGAAGGCACAGTGCATCGATGCAGGATTCTTCTCCCCCGCCGCTTCTACTCCGTGTACCCCCACGGGGCCGGCGGCGGGGCGATGGGACGCGCGAGGTCGAACTCCACGCGAAAGCGGCGGTCGGTGCCTTCGCGGCGCAGGGCGTAGGCGAAGCGCTGGCCGCCGGGGATCACCTCCATCGTCCATACGTTCGTGGCGGCGGCGGGGATAAGCGTCGCGGTGTGCGCATCCGCCCAGAACTCCTGGCGGGTGGCCGTGCCCGCATCGCGCGTGTCGCCGCCGTACTGCGTGACGCGATCCTCGCTGCCGTCCTCGTGCCGGTGGTCGTGCTTCAGGCGCAGGCCGGCGTCCGTCCGCGTGACGATCCACGTCCGCGAGCGGTTCTCCCCCAGGTGGAACGGGATGCGGACCTCGTTCTGCGAGCACTGGCGGACGTGCATCACCAGCGCGTTCTGCCGGAAGGAGCTGTCGGCTGCCGAGCCCTCCACCAGCTGCCCGCCGTACGCCTTTCCGCACATCGCCTGCAGCGACGCCCAGAACGCATCCTGCTCCCCCATCGTGGCCCGCGCCGGGAGCGATGCGCCGCACGCGGCCAGCACCGCCGCGCACGCCGTCACCATCATCATCCGAACCCGCATCGTTCCTCCCCATCGAAGTGAGCGGCGCGAGGACGTCGAGCCCCCGCGCCGGTTCTGCCGTGTCCGTGGTGTCCGCGGAGGCGGACAGTGTGAAGTTGTAGCCGCGAATTCATTCGCTCCCGTGATCTCGGTCCCGCACCTCTCCCCTGCCTTCACCGGCTGCCCGCCCGCCGCAGCGCCCGGCCCGGCCGCGCGCCCGTCGGGGTGCCGTCACGGAGCACGGGGACGCCGTTCACGATCACGTGGACGATCCCCGCGCTCACCTGCACCGGCTCCTCGAACGTCGCGCGGTCGCAGACGGTGTTGGGGTCGAAGATGGTGAAGTCCGCGAACATCCCTTCCTTGATCACGCCGCGCTCGTCCAGCCCCACGCGCGCCGCGGGGAGCGAGGTGAAGCGGCGGATGGCATCCGGCAGGGTGATCACCCCCCGCTCGCGCACGTAGCGGCAGAGGATGCGGGGAAACGAGCCGTACGCGCGCGGATGCGGCTTGCCCGTGACGGTGCTGTCCGCCGCCCGCGCGCCCGCGTCGATCCCCACCATCATCCACGGCTGGCGCATGGCCGTCTCGATGTCCTCTTCCGACATGGAGAAGTAGATGGCCGACGTCGCCGCGCGGTCTGCCAGCAGGATGTCGAACACGGCATCCACCACCTCCTGCCCGCGCGCGGCCGCCACTTCCGTGAGGCGCATCCCCTGGTAGCGGCGCAGGCTGTCCGCGTCCACGCCGGCGATCATCACCCCCGCCGGCCCGCCCGCCGAGGTGCCGATGTTGGTCTCCGCCCCGCCCGCCGTGAGCTCCGCGCGCAGCCGGGCACGCGTGGCGGGATCCGCCAGCCGCGCCAGCAGCGAATCCGTGCCGCCCGCGTGCGCCCAGTTGGGGATCACGGCGTCCAGCCCCGTGCCGCTGGCGGGGTACGGGTACTGGTCCGCCGTCACGTCCACCCCCCGCGCCCGCGCCGCCTCGATGGCGGCTACGGCCTGCGGCATCTTGCCCCAGTTTGACCGGCCCGACGCCTTGAGGTGATGCACCTGCACCCAGGTGCCGCCCTCCTCGCCAATGCGGATGGCCTCGTTCACCGCCTCTACCAGCCGGTCGCCCTCGGAGCGGATGTGCGACGCGTAGCCGCCCCCGTAGCGCCCCGCGACCTTCGCCAGCTCGATGACCTCTTCCGTGGTGGCGTACGACGCGGGCGCGTAGATCAGCCCGGACGAGAGCCCCATGGCGCCGTCCTCCATGGCCGCCGCGACGTGCGTGCGCATGGTGTCCAGCTCGGCGGGGGTGGGCGCGCGGTCCGCGTCGCCCATGGCGTAGCGCCGCGCGGAGCCCACGGTGACGAACGTGCCCAGGTTGATGGCGGGCCGCGCCGCCTCCAGCGCGCGGAAGTAGCCGTCCAGGTCGTTCCACGTGACCCGCCGGCGCGTCTCGGCGCCCAGCTCGCGGAGCGTGTTCTCGTTCACGGGGACCACGCTGGTCACCTCGCCCGTGATCTCGCTGGTGATGCCCTGCGTGATCTTGCTCACGGCCCGCCCGTCGCGCAGCAGCGGGTACTCCGAGTGCCCCAGCATGTCGATCCACCCGGGCGAAACCACCAGCCCCGTCGCGTCCACCGTGTCGCGCGCCTGCGCCGTCCGCAGCACGCCCACGGCCGCGATGCGGTCGCCGCGGATGGCCACGTCGCCGCGCACCCACGGGCTCCCCGTGCCGTCAACGATCATCCCGTTGCGGATCAGCAGGTCGTACGGCTCCTCGACAGCCATCTGCGTGGACGCCGGGGCGGGGGCGGTCGCCGGCTGCGCGCCGCTGCACGCGACGATGGCGCCACAGAGCGGGATGGAAAGGAGCGGTCGGAGACGGTGCATGGGCGTCATGGATGGTGCGAGCGAGACAGGGCCAGGAAAACGCGATGTGCCGCAGGTGGCGCATTCTGGACGAACTTGACGGATGCGGCCGGTCGGATGCATAGTAGAGGGCCGCGTCGCACCCCGAAACCCCGGCGAGCGATGGCCACCCCGTTCGAGCGCACACGTATCAGAACTCGCATCCGCCTCACGTGGAAGGGCGGCCTGCGCCGCAGCAAGGAACGCAACACGATGACGGCCTATATCGCGGCGCATCCGGGGTATCTGGATGACGTTTTTCGGATCGATGCAGAGATGCTGGCAGCCGGCTTCGTTCCGATGCCGATGAATCGAGTCAAGCAGCCGTTCGACTACCAGCCGCGCAGAACGACGCAATCGAATCATGAGTGCAGCGAAATCTTCTGATCCATACAACGGGCCCTCTGCCTTTACCGACGGCGGGCTTCAGGCGGTTGTCCTCCGCGACTTTAGAGAGGATCTCGGCTACTGGATTAGCTCTGATTCGCGTACCGCTGTGCGGATCATGCGGCTCATCGAAGAAATCCTCAAGGATCCGTTTTCCGGGATCGGGAAGCCGGAGCCCATGAAGTACGACCAGGCTGGCAAAGGGTCCCGGAGGATCACGGAGGAAGACCGGATCACCTACACCGTGACGCGTCTGGCTATCTATTTCGCTCGTGCGCGGCATCATTACGGCCGCCGCTGACCCCTCCCACGCATCGCCCAACACAAAAATTACGGCTCCGAGTACCCTTTGCGGCACGGGGCGCTCGCGGAGGCGTCGGCGAGCCGGCGGACCTCGTCGTCGGAGGGGATGACGTCGAGGGCGTGCGTCACGCAGGTTGCTGTTGGCGTGATCTTGGAGATGACGCGATAGGGGGAGATGCGTTCGGGATCGTCCGGGTGCTCGTTGGCGAGCAGGGTCGTGATGAGCGCGATCGGGACGGCCGACGCACCTTCACCCCGCACGCGCCACTCCGCCTCCTCGCCCAGACTCGTGAACCCGCCCGTGACGCGGCCCCAGTAGTCCAGCGGATGTTCGCGCCCCGCGGCATCGACGAGGGTGATGGACGCGCGCGCGTCGCCCTCCAGCGCCAGCAGCGTGTAGCCCGCCGTGCCGGGACAGCGCTGCGTGGAGCCGCCCGCCTCCTCGTCCACGCTCACTATCGTGCAGTCGTCCGGCTTGAGGCTCGTGCGGACGCTCCGGATCTCCGGCCCCGCCGAATCGGCCCGCGCGGCTGCGGAAGCGAGCACCTGCTGCTCCACGGAGACGGGCCCGGTTGCGGCGGCGGAGTCCGCCTGGGCGAGATCGGGCGGCGCGGAGGTGCCGCAGGCGGCGGTGGCGAGCAGGGCGAGCGCGACCGGCCAGCGTCGCGGGGCGAGCGAGACGGGCATGGGCGGGATCCGGTGAGGGGGAACGGCGCGGGAGGCGGGCGGCCCGCGCCGGAGCAGCATCTAGGCCGGCGCGCCGCCGACGGCGACGCCCCGGGCGTAGGCCAGGGCGCCGTGCACGGCATCCGCCTGCGGGGGCTGGATCTGGTAGCGGTGGGCGTTCTGCGCCAGGTTGCGGTCCACCAGCGTGGCGTACAGCCCCGAGCGCAGCACGCCGCCGTGAAAGACGACGGGCACGTCGGCGGGCCAGGGGCCCAGACGGTGCGCCAGCGCCATCACGTGGCTGGCCAGCTCCGCCGCCTGGTGCTCCACCAGCCGCAGCGCCAGCGCGTCCCCCGCCGCCGCCAGCTCCAGCACATGCCGCGCGAGCGACGCGATGTCGCCCTTGGCCGCGCGCCCGGCCCACGGCGGGATCTCGCGGGGGCCCTCCAGCTTGAGCACCTCCAGCACGAGCGGGAGCAGCCGCGTCTCCGCCTCGCGGCCGTCCACGGAGCGCAGCGCGGCCGCCAGCGCCGCGCGGCCCAGCGCATAGCCGCTCCCCTCGTCGCCCACGTACATTCCCCAGCCGCCGGAGCGCTCCATCCGCCCGTCCGGGCCGCGCCCGTACGCCACGGAGCCCGTCCCCGCGATCAACAGCACCCCCGGCCCGCCGCCGAACGCGCCGTGCAGGGCGATCTCGCCGTCCGAGATCACCTTGACCACGCGCGCCGTGCCGGCCAGCGCCTGCTCCACAGCCACTCGCTCCGCCTCGTTGCCCACGCCGGCCAGCCCGGCGCACAGCACCTCGGGCGGCGCGGACAGCCCGGCCTGCGCCGAGGCCATCCGCACCAGCTGGGCGATGACCTCGGCGCTGCGCTCGGGGTGGCGGGGGTCCACCAGCCCCGCCGCCCCGCTCACCCGCGCCAGCTCGTTGCCGGCGCCGTCGGCCAGCAGGAGCGTGGATTTCGTGCCGCCGCCGTCCACGCCGGCGAAGATCGCATCCCGCATCACGTTCAGCGCGTCACCTTTCCGCCGGCTTCGCCCACCCCCGCGACGTCGCCCTCCAGCCAGGGGTGCGATCCGGCGCCCACGCCGGGAAAGTCCGACGCGCGGCGGCGACGCGACGAGTCGCCCAGGGCGCTGGTGGGTACGGTCTCCACCTCCAGCGGCTTGCCGTCCTTGCGCACCACGTACGCCTCCATGGCAAAGTACTCCGGCAGCCCCAGCCGGTCCACGATGCGGGCCGTCCCCGTGTTGCGCTCCTCCACCCGCTGCCAGAACTCGCGGTCGTCCTGCCCCGGGAACGGCGCCTTGTCCTTCTGGCTCTGGTGCTTGTAGATGGCCAGGATCTTGGTGGACAATTCCTCCTCGGAAAGCGGCACGAGCACGTCCGCCTCGCTCACGGGCCACTCCTGCCACGCGCCGCGGTAGTACCACACCTCCGGCGAGGGGCCGGAGTACTCGTCCAGGGCCCGCATCACGGCCTCCAGGCACATGCGGTGGGTGCCGTGCGGGTCCGACAGGTCGCCCGCCACGAACACCAGCTCCGGCTTCTCGTCCTCCAGCAGTTCCAGGGTAATGCGCACGTCCTGGGGGCCGATGGGGTCCTTGCGCACCTTGCCCGTCTGGTAGAACGGCAGCTTGAGGAAGCAGGCGTTCTCGCGGCTCATCCCGAACGTCTCGATGCCGGACACGGCCTCGGCCTCGCGGATGCGCTGCTTCATCGTCTGCACCTCGGGGATGTCCACCTGGCCGGGGTGCTTGCTGTCCAGGAACTGCTCCATTCGCCCCGTGAGCGCCTCGATGCTGCCGTCGCCCACGGCAAAGTCGCGGCTGAAGCGGTTCAGGAACTCCAGGTAGCGGCGCACCTCGTGGTCGAAGACGGCGATGTTCCCCGACGTCTGGTACGCGACAGTGATGTCGTTGCCGTTCTTGTGCAGCTTGTTCAGGATGCCGCCCATGGAGATCACGTCGTCGTCCGGGTGCGGCGAAAACACGACGATCCGCTTGCCCGCCGGCAGCTTGCTGCGCCCGCGGATCTTGGAGATGAGCGCGTTGAAGATCTCGCCGTTCAACGGCCCCGCGCTGCCGTAGCGCGACAGGAGCGACGACAGGTGGTGTTCGCGGTAGTCATTGGCATCCAGCCGCAGGATGCTCTTGCGCGACGTATCGCTCAGCCAGATAACGGCGCGCATCTCCAGGTCGCGCGTCCAGTGCACTTCGCCCACGATCCATGGCGTCTTGACGCGCGTGAGCTCCGCCGCCGCCGCCGGGTCGATGTAGAACGTGGCGTTGGCGTGCGTCTGCAGGTACGTGGCGGCCACGTCCGGGTCCGGCTCGCCCTCCACGGCGCGGCGCAGGATGGCGGCCTTGTGCTCGCCCGTGGCCACGAGGGCGACTTCCTTGGCCTCGAGGATGGAGGCCACGCCCATGGTGATGGCCTCGGTGGGGACGTTGTCCTCGCCGAAGAAGTCCGCCGCCGCGTCGCGCCGCGTGACCGTGTCCAGGGCGATGAGGCGCGTGCGGCTTTCCACGCCGGAGCCGGGCTCGTTGAAGCCGATGTGCCCCGTCTTGCCGATGCCCAGCAGCTGAAAGTCGATGCCGCCCAGCGCCTGGATGTCGGCCTCGTACTGCCGGCAGCGGTCCTCCACCTGCTCGCGGGGAATGCTTCCCGGCGGGATGTTGACGTTCTCGCGCGGGATGTTGATGTGCTCGAACAGGTTCTCCCACATGTACCGGTGGTAGCTGTGGATGCTGTCCGGCGCCATGGGATAGTACTCGTCGAGGTTGAAGCTCACGACGTTGCCGAAGTCGAGCCCCTCCTCGCGGTGCATGCGGATGAGCTCGCGGTAGATGCCGATGGGCGTGCTTCCGGTGGCCAGCCCCAGCACCGCCGGACGCCCTTCACCGTTGGCGGTGCGGATGACGTCGGCAATGCGGCGGGCCAGCGTGCTGGCGATCTGGTCGTGCTCCAGGATCTGTACAGGGACGCGCTCGCGGGACTGCGCCATGCGGCCTCAGGTCGATGGGTCGGTTCGGTTCGTCTGCCGGTGCTGCTGCGGCATTGGGGATGTAGAGCTACCCTGCGGCTGCACGCTCCGGGCCACCAGAGGGTCCAAGCGATACGGGGCTTCGTGCTGGGTGGGCGGACGCGGTGCACCGGGCGTGCGACTCGGAGCCGTGCCGGTTGGACAGGCATCCTGCACCGGTCGGGGCGCCCTCCCCCCGGACGATCAGGGTGATCTCAAGTGGTTTTCGCGACGGGAGCACGGGTTCGCCCGCGCTCCTGTGCCAGTAGGGACGCCTGGTGCTCGCGTACCGCCGTCGAGACGCGGCCCTCGGCCGCGGGCTTGAGCTCCAGGGAGAGAAAGCAGCCGACGGCTTCGGCAAAACGCTGCAGCGTCGTCACCCGGATGTCCGCCGCGTGGTTCTCCATCCGGCTGATCGCCGACTTGTGCGTACCCAGGCGCCGCGCCACCTCCGCCTGGGTAAGCCCGGCGCTCTCCCGGGCCGCCTTGAGCATCACGCCGACCTTGAATGCCTGAAACCCGAGTTCGTATCCCTCCGCGAACGCGGGGTCGCGCAGGGCACGCTCCGCGATCATGCGGTCCAGATCATCCATTGCCACTCCTCCGGCTCAGGTAATCCCGCCGGCGCTGCTGCGCCAGCTCGATCTCCAGCATCGGGGTTTGCTCCGTCTTCTTGGCAAAGGCGCTCACCAGCACGACCATCGCCGCCCCGTCGTGAAAGGCCAGCAGGCGAAAGGCGTCTCCGCCCTGCTGCACCCGGACCTCCCACAGCCCGTCCGTGCCGGGAAGCTTCTTGAAGTACTGCGCCGGAACGTCGTCCATCCCGCGGATGATCCGCAGAACCCAATCGACCTTCTGAACCTGCTTCGCGGCCAGGCCGCGGAGAAAGTCCTCGACGGGCGAGCGCCCTGCGCGCGTCCGGTAGAACACGATCGTGCGCATCGCCAAGTTAACGTTGATGTGAACCCGGCGGAAGTCATCCAGCCGCCGCGAAGGATGCGAGTGCGGCATCCTGGCAGGCGAAATCGGGCGCCACAAGTAGCCGGAGTGAACCGGACCGGCACGTGGCCATTCCGGCGCGATCCCCCCGCGCCAGCGCTGAAACACTCAGGTCCCTGCGCACGAAAAAGCCCCGCCCGGAACAGGTCCGGGCGGGGCGATTCCCATCGACCAACCGTCAGGTCAAAAGGCCGTGACGGCCTGGATGGCGGCCAGCACGTCTTCCGGCTCGGGGAGGATGGCGCGCTCCACCTGCGGCGCGTAGGCCACCCACGTGTCCATCGACGCCACCCGCTTGACGGGCGCATCCAGCCACGGGAACAGGTCGTCGGCAATGCGGGCCACGATCTCGGAGCCGATGCCCCACGACAGCGAGTCCTCGTGGGCCACGATCACCCGGCTCGTCTTTTTGACCGACTCGCCGATGGTATCCATGTCCAGCGGCGACAGCGAGCGCAGGTCGATGACCTCCGTGCTGATGCCGTGCCGCTCCTCGGCCACCTTGGCGGCCACGATGGAGCGCTGCACGAGCGCGCCGCACGCCACCACGGTCACGTCCGTCCCCGGGCGCACGATCTTGGCCTTGCCGAAGGGGATCATGAAGTTGGGGCCGGGATACTTGCCCTTGTTGTACACCTGGCGGTACAGGTGCTTGTGCTCCAGGAACAGCACCGGGTCTTCGCAGCGGATGGCCGTGCGCAGCAGGCCGGCGGCATCCACGGCGTTGGACGGGAGCACCACGCGCAGCCCGGGGGTGTG
>DASQZE010000496.1:0-4576 GCA_035638875.1 Longimicrobium sp. | reverse complement strand
GCCGGTCACGGGCGAGTAGATCCTTCGGTCGGCGCCAGGGATCACGGCACGGGCGAGTACCGGCGGCGCCTCCCTCAGGAAAACAACGCGGAACGCGCCGCCGCCACTTCCGCACTTCCGCACTTCCGCACTTCCGCACTTCCGCACTTCCGCACTTTCGCACTTTCGCACTGCCCCTCCCACCCGGTAGTTCCCCGAAAGCACCGTCCACGCTATCTTGTTGCCTCAGACGTTCCCTTCCGAAGACCTCGGCACTGCTCTACCTGGAGCCGAATGCTTTCCCTGGACGACAAGCAGCGCCGCGAGCTGTGGGGCCTGGGGCTGTTCGCCCTCGCCCTCCTCCTCGCCCTGAGCCTCGTTCCCCTCCACGCATTCGGCGGCGGGGCGGCGGACGTGTTTCCGGCCGGAAACATCGTGGGCGTGGCCGGCGGCGCCCTGCGCAACGGCATGGTGGGGTTCCTGGGCATCGGCGCGGTGGCCCTGCCCATCCTGGCCGCGCTCTGGGGCGCGTTCGCGTTCGGCAAGGTGGACGGCGGAATGTCCCTGCGCTGGACGACGCTCTTCGCCGGGCTCGTCGTCCTCATCCCCGCGGCCGTCTACATCGGCGGCAGCGCCCTGAGCCCCACGGACTACACGGGGTGGCTGGGCGCGGCCACGGGCAAGCTGCTCATCGCGGCGCTCTCGGCCGTGGGCGGCGCCGTCGTCCTGTTCTTTCTCTTCGCGGCGCTGTGCGTGGCCACGGTGGGGTGGAACCCCCTGCGGACGGCGTTCCACGGCGGGCGCTTCGCGGTGACGCAGGCGCGGCAGGCGGCCACGTCGCTCCCCAAGCCGGCCATCACGCTCCCCAGCCCGCTCAAGCTGCTCCCCCGCCGCGCCGTGCCCGCCGCCGACCCTCTCCCCGCCCTGCGCGACCTGGACGACGGCATCGAGGACGCGGAGTTCGAGATCGCGGCGGACGTGGACGGCGGCAGCGACGGCTACTGGGACGGCTTCGAGCCCGCCGTGGATCCGGACGCCACGCAGCTGGACCCCCCCGTGGCGCCCGCGACGGCCGCCGTGCCCGCATCTCCCGCCAAGCCGGCCGGAAAGCCGGAGAGCAAGGCGGCCGGCAAGAGCGCGCAGAAGCCCTCCGGCCCGCGCGGCCTGGCGGCGGAGCAGGTGGAGCTGCTGCCGGAAGACAGCGGCGACCCGTACTCCACGGACCTGCCCGGCTCCGGCCTGCTGGTGGCCGCCCCGCTCCGGGACGACGCGCGCGGCAAGCAGGAGCTGGACAAGCTGGGACAGGTGCTCATCGACAAGCTGGCGACCTTCAAGATCGAGGGGACCATCGTGGGGATGACGACGGGCCCCGTGGTCACGCAGTTCGAGGTGAGCCCGGCGCCGGGGATCAAGGTGGCCCGCATCGCCAACCTGGAAGCGGACCTGGCGCTGGCCCTGCGCGCGCCCTCCGTGCGCATCGTGGCGCCCATCCCGGGCAAGGGCGCCGTGGGCGTGGAGGTGCCCAATCCCGAGCCGCAGATGGTGTACTTTCGCGAGACGCTGGAGTCGGCGGCGTGGCGGACCACCAAGGCCATGCTGCCGCTGGCGCTGGGCAAGGACATCGCCGGCCGGCCGACGGTCGTGGACCTGGCCAAGATGCCGCACCTGCTGATCGCGGGCGCCACGGGATCGGGCAAGTCGGTGTGCGTGAACACCATCATCACCTCCCTCATCTACCGCCACACGCCGCGCACGCTGCGGTTCCTGATGGTGGATCCCAAGATGGTGGAGCTGTCGATGTACAACGACCTCCCCCACCTGCGGCACCCCGTCGTCACGGACAACAACGACGCCGCGGCCGTCCTCAAGTGGGCGGTGCTGGAAATGGAACGGCGCTACACGCTCCTGAGCGTGAACGGCGTGCGCAACCTGCAGGACTTCAACCGCAAGATCGAGCAGGGCAGCATCCTGCGCTCGGCCGAGGCGGACGGCGAGGAGGGCGATCCGGACCGCTGGCTGTACAAGGGCGGCGAGCTGCCGTACATCGTGTTCATCATCGACGAGCTGGCGGACCTGATGATGACCGTGCAGGGCGACGTGGAAAAGCCGCTCGCGCTGCTGGCCCAGAAGGCGCGCGCCATCGGCATCCACCTCATCCTGGCCACGCAGCGCCCGTCGGTGAACGTGATCACGGGGCTGATCAAGGCCAACTTCCCCAGCCGCATCGCCTTCCGCGTATCCAGCAAGGTGGACAGCCGGACGATCCTGGACCAGAACGGCGCGGACGCCCTGCTGGGCAACGGCGACATGCTCATGCTGCCGCCGGCCAGCAGCGAGCCCGTGCGCATCCAGGGCGCGTACCTGAGCACGGAAGAAACCGAGCAGCTGATGGAGTGGTACCGCGAGCAGGCCCGCATTCGCCGCGAAGAGGCGGTTGCCCGCGGGCTGGACCCGTCCACGAGCACGGAAGCGAACATCCTGGACGAGGTGCGCGCCACGGAGGATTCCGGCGAGCTGGAGGCCGACGAGGAGCCGGGCGAGCGCGACAAGCTGTTCCGGCAGGCCGCGGAGCTGTGCATTCAGCACCAGGGCGGCAGCACGTCGCTGCTGCAGCGGCGGATGCGCATTGGCTACGGCCGCGCGGCGCGGGTGATGGACCAGCTGGAAAAGGCCGGGGTGCTGGGCCCCCCCGACGGCTCCAAGCCCCGCGACGTGCTCATCGACTTCACGCAGCTGGACATGATCTGCGGGGAGTGATGACGCGGGCTCCGGCACGCTCACGCGGTGGGCGCTGACCCCGCTGATTCCAGGTTCAGGGCGTCGCACGGGTCCCTGCGCCGCCCCTTTTGTTCCCGCGGTTCGCGCTGCGGCCCGTACGCGTCCTCCTCCGGCCGTGCGCGCCCGCGCTCCGCATTTCGCCCTCACGCTTTTTCGCCACACCGATGCGCATCCCCATCCTGACCGGTGCCCTTTTCCTGGCCGCCGCCGCGGCGTGCTCCGACACGCCCAGCGAGCCGCCGCCGCCACCGCCCGTGCCTTCGCGGCTCGCCACCACCGTGACGATGCCGGATTCCGCCATCACCGGCGCAACCGTGGCCACCCTCTCCGTCACGGTTACGGATGCGCAGGGGCGCACCGTGTCAGGGGCGTTCGTGGACTTTTCGGTCACGGCGGGCGAGGGGCGGCTGGCCTCCACGCGGGTGGCGTCCGACGCGCAGGGCGTGGCGCAGGTGGCGTGGACCGCCGGCCTGCTGCCGCGCACCAACACGGTGCGCGCGTCGCTGCCGGCCGCCCCGGAAGCGGCGGTCACCTTCACCACCCGCGCCGTGATGGCGCCGCCGATGGTGACCACGCGCTCCAACCACACCTGCGCGCTGAACACGCGCGGCAAGGCGTTCTGCTGGGGGCGCGGCTCCGCGGGCGCGCTGGGCAACGGCACCACGGCCGACCGCACCGAGCCCACGCCCGTGGCCGGCGGGCTGGCCTTCTGGTCCATCGCGGCCGGCGGAAACCACACCTGCGGCGTGGCCATGGACCTGCGCGCCTACTGCTGGGGCGCGGCGATGGAGGGCCAGCTGGGCACGACCACCTCCAGCATCGCGTCACCCGCGCCGGTGGTCGGCAATACGCGCTTCGTGGCGGTGGCCACCGGCTGGACGCACACCTGCGCGCTCAGCACCACGGGCGAAACCTGGTGCTGGGGCCGCAACCTCCAGGGCGAGCTGGGCGCGCCGGCGAACGTGGCGGTGATGGGGCTGCCGCGGCGCGTGGAGAGCGCGCCGTCGTTCGTGCAGCTGGCCGCCGGTGGCTCGCACACCTGCGGCCTGACGGGCACGGGAACGGCGTACTGCTGGGGCTCCAACGGGCGCGGCCAGCTGGGCGACGGCACGACCGAGATGCGGCGCGAGGCCGTGGCCGTGCCGGCGCTGAGGTTTACCTCGCTGGCGGCCGGCGCGGCCATGACCTGCGGCACGGTCATCGGCGGCGGCACCTACTGCTGGGGCGACAACGCCGTGGGGCAGCTGGGCAACGGAGGCCTGGGCGGCATGGCGGCCACGCCGCAGCGCGTGCGGCCGGAAGAGGGCTTCGGCCGTGTGGCGGCGGGTGGGTCTCACGGCTGCGGGCTGGTGGGAACCGGCGCCGCGGCGTGCTGGGGGATGAATACCAGCGGGCAGCTGGGCAACCTGGAGGTGCGTGACTGGTGGCCGTTCGCCACGCGGGTGTGGGGCCAGTACTCGTACGCCGTCATCGCCGCGGGCGAACAGCACACCTGCGCCATCACCTCGGACACGTGGGTGCACTGCTGGGGCGAGAACGGCTCGGGCCAGCTGGGCGACGGCACCACGGAGAACCGCGTCGTGCCCACGGCCGTCGTCGGTACGCGGCTCCAGTAGCACCACATCCCGCGCGGGGAGCACCGATGCAGGTACGAGAGATCCTGGAGGCGTGCCTCTACGCGGACGACCTGGAGGCGGCGGAGCGGTTCTACGGCGGTGTGCTGGGGATGGAGGTCGTCACGCGGGTGGAGGGGCGGCACGTGTTCTTTCGCTGCGGCGGGCGCGTGTTCCTCGTCTTCGATCCCGCGGCGACGGCCGGG
>DASQZE010000495.1:0-7225 GCA_035638875.1 Longimicrobium sp. | reverse complement strand
CTGCGGGGGTCAGCTCCCGGTCGCCCCGAAGCTGCTCGGGCGAGGCGTACGGCGGGGACAGCGGCGTCTGACCGGATACGGTCAGGTGCGTGACGGTCGACGTCGCGTCGCTCTTGAGTTGCGCGATCCCGAAGTCCAGTACGAGCGTCCGTAGCCGGTTGCCGTCTGGCCCATATTCCAGGAAAAGGTTGGCGGACTTCACGTCGCGGTGAATCAGCCCGGCTCGGTGCGCCGCCCCCAATCCGCTCGCGGCCTCGTACAGAATGCGGGCAGCCTGGCGCCAGACGAAGGGTCCCTTCGTGCGGATACGGGTCTGGATGTCCTCCCCGCTCAGCAGTTCCATGACGATGAAGTCCAGCCCCAGCGCCTCGTCGGTTCCGTGGTCATGCAGGGTGATGACATTCGGATGCTGAAGCTTGGCCGCGATTTGCGCCTCGCGGCGGAACCGCGCGCGGAGCATGGTGGCCTGCTCGGCCGTCGACGGTTCCAAGGCGATGACCTTAACGGCGATGCCACGGTTCAGATGCAGGTCGGTCGCACTGAATACCGCCCCCATTCCACCTTTGCCGAGCAACCGGTCAACCCGATAACGTCCGCCGAGCGTCTTGCCTTCCAGCACGCTATAGATCCCCACCACCATCGCAAACCTGTCGAAAATAGAGTGGTTCACCGAAATCGGCATCAAGATGCCGCCTACGTTCATCCTTGAACAGGTTTATTCCTTCCAGCTTGGCTCACGTGCCTTTGAAGGGTCGGGTACCCTGTCGCCGCGGGGAGGGGGCGATCCGCGACACGGGTAGAGGTACGGAGGATCGTTGCGGGAGTGAAATACCGGAGGGCTATTCCGGTGCAGGACGATCACACGACCGCCGCGCCGCGCGTTCCGCGGGAAGTCGGGAATCTGCGTTGCATGCCAGGTAGAACCGGTCGGCGGGTCGGCGGGAATCTTACGATAGGCGGCGCCGTCTTTGGAATCCAAGCGTGCGCGAAAGTAGCGACCCGCCATACCGGCTGGAATGGCGGGCGCCAATGTTATTGCATCATGTTGGAGACGCTTGCTTCGGTACCGAGCATCATCGTCCACGGAATCCATCTGTCCCCGCTGGATCTCGCGCGGGCCGCCTACCGCACAAACGATCAACCAGCATTGCCAAGCAGCTGCTCGCCATTGTGAGCACCCCGGTGCGAGCAGCAACCCGCACATAGATTTCACTGAGCCTCTTGAGAGATTCGAATGCGGTTCCGCATTTCTACCCCTCACCGCCCTCCACTCGACACCGCCCCCCGGCACACACCCCGTTGAAGTATACACCCCCTCCCGCGCAGTTTGCGGGAGGGGGTGGACGAGCCTGAGCGAGGCCGGGTGAGGGCCCTCGTGAGGGCTCCTACCGGATCGCCGTCAGCTCCGAGACGAGCGGCTGCCCCACGAGCTCCTGCCGCACCACGATGTGCGGCCCTTCCGCGCGCAGCCACAGCGTCAGGGGCGACGAGCCGCCCGTGGCATCCACCCGGAACGCCTGGAAGGTCCCCGCGGGGACGGTCACGCTCTCCGTCGCCCCCACCTTGAAGGTGACCGGCGCCACGGCGCCCGTGCTGGTGTTGAACACGGGAATGACGATCGTCTTGCCCTCCGCCAGGTCGGCGGTGGAAAGCATCACCTCGTCCATCATGCTCCACGCCCCGCCGGGGACCATGGCCGCGTCGAACGTCTTGTTGCCGCCCGCCTGCGCCGGCATGGCCGCCGAGCCCGTCAGCCGGCCGTTCTCCAGCTTCACCTCCGCGCGGCCGTCAAAGGCGCCGGCGTACGTCTCCGCGTAGTCCACGGGCGTCCAGTCCGCGCCCCAGCGCGCCGTGATCGTCTGCTGCACGGGCCCGAACTGCAGCGCCAGGGCCGACTTCCATCCCGCGCCGTCCTGCGACAGCGTGGAGGTGGAGCGGCCCACGGGGTTGCCTCCCCCCAGGAAGGTGTACTCCAGGGTCGCCGCGCGCAGCCGCGCCATGTCGAAGCGCTCGCCGCTGGCGCGCACCTCCAGCGCGGCGCGGTCCATGGGCCGCCCCTCCAGGTCCATCAGCTCCACGGGCGCGATGCGCTCCAGCCCCGCCATCACCCGCGCCGCGTCGCCCACCACCACCACCGTCAGGCTGTCCGGGCGCAGGTAGCGGGCGGCCACGCGGCGCACGTCATCCGCCGACACGGCGGCAATGCGCTCGCGCCGCTGCAGCAGGTCCTCCACGGGCAGCCCCAGCACGCGCGTGATGGCCACCTGCGACGCCACCTGCTCCGCCGTCTGCACGCCGATGGGGAACGAGCCCACCAGGTAGCCCCGGGCCGCCTCCATCTCTTCCGCGGACACGGGCTCGGCGGCCATGCGCCGCATCTGCCCCAGCAGCTCGGCCACGGCGCTGTCCGTCACCTCGCTGCGCACCTCCATCTCCGCCATCACCCGCCCCGTGTCCCGCGGGCGGGTCACCCCGGTGTAGGCGCCGTACGTCCACCCCCGCTGCTCGCGCAGGATGTTGAACAGGCGGCTGTCGGTTCCGCCGCCCAGGATCTTGTTCATCACCAGCAGCGCCGGGTAGTCCGCGTCCCCCGCGCGGATGGCGAGCGTCCCCGCGCGCACGCTGCTCTGCACGGCCCCGGGGCGGTGCACCAGCAGGATGCGCGTGGGCGAGGCGGACGGCAGCCCCGCGTACCGGGGCGCCGCCGCCTCGCGCGGCGCCCATCCGCCAAATCGCTCGCGGGCCATGGCCTCTACCCGCGCCGCGTCCACGTCGCCCGCCACCACCAGCAGGGCGTTGCCGGGATGGAAGTGCGCGCGGTGAAAGTCCACGAACGCCTGCCGGTCCAGCGCCGCCAGCGACTCGCTGGTGCGAAAGCGGCCGTAGGGGTGCGTGCCGTACAGCCGCTCGCCAAAGCGGCGGTTGGCCACGTACGACGGGTCCGCCATCCACTGCTGCAGCTGCGCCTGCGAACGGCCCACGGTGGACGCCACCTCGTCCTGGGGAAAGGAGGGATGGAGCGCCACGTCCGCCAGCAGCTCCATGGCCAGGGGCACGTGCTCGGACAGGACGCTGGCGTACACCTGCGTGTAGTCCTCCGTCGCGCCGGCGCCGATGCTGCCGCCGGTGGCCTCGATGGCGCCGGAGACCTGCGCCCCCGTGCGGGTGGCCGTGCCCTTGGTCAGCAGCTCCGCCATCTCGCCCGCGAGCCCCGCGCGCTCCGCCGGCACGGCGGCCGAGCCGGCGCCCACCAGCAGGTACACGCTGGCCACGGGGTGCGCGTGGTTCTCCACCACCAGCAGCCGCAGCCCGTTGGGGAGCGACGTTTCGCGAAAGGCGGGGAACTGCAGCGGCCGCGCCGGCATGGGCGCGGGGGGCGGCTGGCGCTGGGCGCCCGCGGCGTCCGCCGCAAGGAGCAGCGCGCCGGCCAGGGCGAGCGCGGCGGCGCGCCGCGCGGGTTGAATCGGTCGCATGGTCATCACTCCTGGCCGGCGGTGGAGGCGGGAACCACGTTCGTGACGATGCGGTTGCGCGGCGTGAGCCAGCGCTCCGCCGCCCGGCGCACGTCCGCCGGGGTCACGGCCAGGTAGCGGCCCAGCTTGGCCTCGGCCGCCTGGGGCCCGCCGTGAAAGTGGATGGCGTGCTGCAGCGCCTCGGCCGTGCCGTGGGGGATCTGCCGCTCGAAGATGGTTTGCGCGCGGCGCTGGTTCTTGGCCTTTTCCAGCTCCTCCGCCGTGATCCCCTCGCGCAGCACGCGCCCCATCTCGTCGTCGAACAGGGCCAGCAGCCGCTCGTTGGTCACCTCCGGCGCGGCGCTCAGCCAGTACAGCCCCGTGCCGGGGCCCCGGTGCTCCAGGAAGAAGCCCGTCACGTCCACGGCCGCCTTTTCCGCGTCCACCAGCCGGTCCTGCAGCCGCGACGTCTCGCCCTGCGACAGCACGGCGTTCAGCAGCTCCAGGGCGTAGAAGTCCGCGTCGTCCGGCCCGGGCAGCCCGTAGGCGATCATCACCGCCGGCAGGGGTGCACGCGCGTCCTGCACCGTCTGCGCCCGGGGCAGGTGCGAGAACGGCTCCGTGCAGGTCGTGCGCTGCGGGGCGGGCGCGGAGGGGATGTCGCCGAAGTACTGGCGGATCATCGCCCGGGCCTCGTCCGCGTCAAAGCCGCCGGCCAGCGTGAGCGTGGCGTTGTTCGGCGCGTAGTAGGTGCGGAAGAACTGCTGCACGTCCTCCACCGGCGCCGCGCGCAGGTCCTCGAAGCTGCCCACGACCTCGTGCGCGTAGCTGAAGCAGGTTTCGCGGTTGTACACGCCCGTGAGGGTGGCCCACAGCGCCGGCATGTAGGGCACGTTCTCCGTGCGCTGGCGCTTTTCCTCCTGCACCACTTCCTGCTGGTTGGTGAAGTTCTCCTGCGTCACGGCCAGGGAGCGCATGCGGTCGCCCTCCAGCCACAGGCCCAGGTTCAGGCGGTTGGAGGGAAAGGTCTGGTAGTAGTTGGTGCGGTCCCAGTCCGTGCTGCCGTTCTGCAGGTCGCCGCCGGCGCGCTCCACCAGGACGTAGTGCTCGCCTTTGCCCACGTTGGCCGAGCCCTGGAACATCATGTGCTCGAACAGGTGGGCGAACCCCGTACGGCCCGGGCGCTCGTCGCGGGCGCCCACGTCGTACCACACGTTCACGGCCACGGTGGGCGACGCGGGGTCCGGCGCCAGGATCACGCGCAGCCCGTTGTCCAGGCGATAGTCCTCGAAGGCCAGCCGCTGCGCGTGCGCCGGCGGCGCCGCCAGCAGGGCCAGGGCCGCCAGCCCCGTTCCGACCAGGCGTTTGTTCATGCGGTACCGTGCGGGTTCATGATGAAAGGAGATCCGTGCTCGTGGGGGTTGGTCGTGGATCACGGGATGGATCATGGGATGGATCATGAGATGGATGAACGGCGACGGCCAACGGCGGGTGCGGGCGTGCCCCTCCGCTGCGCTCCGGGTCGGGCTGCGCGCGCCTGCGGGCGCGCATCCCTCACGCGAAGCCCCCTCCCCCGGCCACCCCTCCCGTTCCCCGGAGCCCGACATGGCACGGGCCGGGGTGTATACCCTCTCCCGCGCAGTTTGCCGGAGGGGGTGGACGAGCCTGAGCGAGGCCGGGGGAGGGGCCCCCGCCGCCGATACGATGGCCAGGGCCCGCCGGTTTCGCGCGTTCGCACATCGTCCGTCCGCGCGCTGGCACTTGCTCCACACGAATAGTGCGAAAACACGCGCTGCGCCAGCAGGGCGCGACCGTCGGCGGGAGACTCCTCCTCGCCCGCGTCCACGAGATCGGCGAGAAAGGCCAGGAGAACCGCCGGAAATCGTGGGATTGGGACCAACGGCGATGGGCCGTCCGTACAGCGAGCGCGCGGACGGCGTTTCATTCAGTCGCGGACGAGTGTCAGCGGGTGGGGACGGACGAGGCGTGCGTCTCGGGCGTTGCGGCGGGCCGGCGCTGCTCGCGCATGTGGCGCACGATGGCGATGCCCAGCATCACGAGCCCGGCATCGAACACCAGCGCGGTGAGCACCAGCGCGGGCGTGAAGTTGAACGAGATGTCCAGGTTCGGCATGGGAAGGCTCCTGCGGGGAACAGCCGTGGTGCGGACCCGCCCACGCGGCTCGTGGCCGCCGGCCAACGTGGACGCTGAAAAGCTAGCACCGCGCCCGCCGGAAGCCAAGGGTGTTCGCAATCCCGCGCGCGATGGGCGAAAACGCGCGCGAATCCGCGACCGTCGTCCTCGCGCCGCGGATCATCAGCCTGGCGGCGATGCGGCGAGGGCATCGCGCGCGGCTCGATCGGTGTCGGCGGAGGCCGACAGTGTGAAGTTGTAGCCGCGAATTCATTCGCTTCCGTGCCCGGCCTCGCCACGACTCCTTTGCCCCGGACATCCTCATCTGCCCGCACATCCTCATCTGCCCCGCATCCTCATCTGCCCGCATCCTCATCTGCCCCGCATTCTCATCCGCCCGGCATCCTTGCTTCCCACGACGCGCGTCCTCCATTCCCCTAACCCTAACGCCGCCGATCGTCACTGCTGCGCGGCGGGGCCGAGCGCCTCGGCGAGAACATCGGCCAGGGCGCGGCCGGCGGCGCCATCCGCATCCAGTGCCGGGTTGTAGATGGTGACCTCCATCCCGACCGCCCTCCCGCTCGCGAGCGCGGCCCGCAGCACCGTCTTCAGCTCATCGACCGTGAGGCCGCCGGGGATGCGGTAGTCCACGGCGGGCATCACCGCATCATCCAGCACGTCGGCGTCCAGGTGGATGAAAAAGCCGTCCAGCTCCCCGCGGGCCACGTGCTCCACGGCGGTGGACGCGGCGGCCTCGATCCCCATCCGCCGCACGGCCGCGAGGTCCAGCGCGCGCAGGGCGGGCGGCAGCGGCTGGCTCCCGTACTCCGCCTGCTCGTCGCCGTCGCGAAAGCCGAGCACGAACACGTCCTCGTCGCGCACCAGGGGACCGCGGCCTTCGATGCCGGCCAGCAGCCGCGGCCCGTGCCCCGTGGCGAACGCCAGGTCCATGGACGCCGCCTCGCCGTTGGGATTGGCCTGCGGCTGGTAGAAGTCCGCGTGGCCGTCGATGAACAGCAGCCCGTAGCGCCCCCGCCGCCGCAGCGCCAGCATTCCGCCCAGCACGATGGAGCAGTCGCCGCCCAGGACGACGGGAAACTCGCCCGCGTCCAGCACGTCCCCGATTGCGTCCGCCAGCCGCGGCGTCCACCCGGCGATGGCGTGCGCGTTCAGCGTGCCCGTCTCCGCGTCGCGATCGGGATGGTACGGCGGCGCATCCACCCGCCCCGCCCGCCGCGCGCCGATTCGCTCGGCCAGCCCCAGCTCCAGCAGGCGCGCGGGCAATCCATCCACCCCCGTCGGCTTCAACCCCAGCACGGACGGCGCCTGGATGATGGCGTAGGGCCGCCTCCCCTGCACCGCTGAAGCATCCATCCGCCGTCCACCTCCCTGCATCGTGAAAGGATCCCGAATCGGACATCGCGTCTAAACCGTTGCTCCGGATCGGGTTACAGAGACGTAGCACTTCACAAATCGCTGACTTTACGCGATATTGGTCATCCGCAGACCGTCCGCTCATCCCACGCACCACGCCATCCATGTCCCTGCACCGCATTCGCGGCGCCACGTGCGCCGCGCTGACGCTTTTTGCCGCCGCCTGCGCCGACGAGCTTCCCACGGACGCGACCGCCGTGCCCGGC
>DASQZE010000494.1:0-2278 GCA_035638875.1 Longimicrobium sp. | reverse complement strand
CCTGCGGAGCGAAAAGCCGGACGTGTACACGGTGGGCGAGGTGTGGGACAGCATCGGCGCCATCCTGCCGTACTACCCGGACCAGCTCACATCCCACTTCATGTTCCAGCTCTCCGACGACATCCTGGAGTCCGTCAAGGCGGGGAACGCGTCGCGGCTGTACGGCGGATACCTGCGGCTGCAGGACACACTGCCCCCGCACCGCTACTCGCCGTTCCTGCGCAACCACGACCAGTCGCGCACCATGACGGTGCTGGAGGGGGATGCGGCCAAGGCGCGGATGGCCTCGGCGCTGCTGCTGACGCTCCCCGGCCTGCCGTTCCTGTACTACGGCGAGGAGATCGGGATCGCGGGCGACAAGCCCGACGAAAACCTGCGCACGCCCATGCACTGGACGTCCGGCGCGGGCGCGGGCTTTACCACGGGCACGCCGTGGCGGGCGCCGCAGGGGGACTGGGCCACGCGCAACGTGCAGGCGCAGGATGCCGATCCCGGCTCGATGCTGAACCTACACCGCCGGCTCATCCACCTGCGCGCGTCGCACCCCGCGCTCGCGACGGGCCGCCTGGTGCCGCTGACGACCAGCAACCCCGCCGTCGCCGCCTTCGTGCGCCGCGAGGGCGACCGCGCCGTGCTCGTGGTCGCGAACCTGGGCACCGTCGCGGCCAACGGCGTCACGCTCTCGTCGGAAGCCGGCGCGCTGATGCCGGGCTCGGAGGGACCCGGCAACAACCTGCTGCGCGGCCCGCGTGCCGCGCAGCTGACCGTCGGCGCGGACGGCCGGGTGCAGGGCTACCTCCCGTTCCCCACGCTCGCACCGATGGAGATCCAGGTCGTGGACGTCGGCGCGTCGCGGTAAGTCCGGAGAGCCGCAGGAGAGAAATCAGGAACGCTTGATTTCCTGAAAGGGTGTTGAAGAAATCTACGTGGAGACAGAAGCCGCGGTTGATTTCCTGAGGGAGCGCACGCCGGGAACTTCAACGTGGACAAATCTTTGCGCGCGATCGAAGGATCTACTCCGCGCGGCTGAGGGGCAGGCTTTCCGGCACGTTTGCCAGCCCCTTTGGTCATGCAGGCCAGATCCTTCGGTCGGCGCCATAGACCCAGACCAGGGGAGGATTCCGGCGGCGCCTCCCTCAGGAAATCAAAACGCGGGGAGAGATTTCCAGAACACACTCTCAGGAAATCAAGCGGGTTGGAAGGATGTGCGGCGGGCCCTGCCCGCGGCGCGACAGCAGGAACACGATCAAGATCCGCCCCTGACCCACGCCTCGAGGACCCCCGTGACCCAAAGAAGACCGCGGCTGAATTTCCGCGAGATGTTCAACATGAGCTTCGGCTTTCTCGGCATCCAGTTCGGCTGGGGGCTGCAGCTGGCCAACATGTCGGCCGTGTACGAGCGGCTGGGCGCCCGCCCCGACGAGGTGCCCATGCTGTGGCTGGCCGCGCCCGTCACGGGGCTGCTCGTGCAGCCCATCGTGGGCGCGCTCAGCGACCGCACGTGGGGGCCGCTGGGGCGGCGGCGGCCCTACTTCCTGGTGGGCGCCATCCTCGCGAGCATCGCCCTCTTCTTCATGCCGACGTCCACGGCGCTGTGGATGGCGGCGAGCCTGTTGTGGATCCTGGACGCCTCCATCAACGTCTCCATGGAGCCGTTCCGCGCCTTCGTGGCCGACAAGCTGGACGTGAGCCAGCGCACGGCGGGGTTCGTGATGCAGTCGTTCTTCATCGGCATCGGGGCCAGCCTGGCCAACGCGCTGCCGTTCTTTCTGAGCTGGATGGGCGTCGAGGGCAGCACGCCCAGCGGCATTCCGCTCACGGTCAAGTACTCGTTCCAGGCCGGCGCCGTCGTCTTCCTGGTCTGCGTGCTGTGGACGGTGTTCACCACCACGGAGTTCCCGCCCGAGGACATGGCCGCGTTCGAGCGGGCCAAGAAGGAGCGCCGCGGCCTGGGCGCGCTGTTCGGCGAGATTGGCGAGGCCATCCGCGACATGCCCCGGACCATGAAGCAGCTGGCCGTGGTGCAGTTCTTTACCTGGCTGGGCCTGTTCTGCATGTGGATGTTCTTCGTGCCCACCGTGGCGCGGCACGTTTTCGGCGCGACCGATCCGCAGTCGGAGCTGTACGCCGAGGGGATGGAGTGGGGCGGCTTCGCGTTCGCCTTCTACTCGATCACCTGCTTCCTGGTGGCGCTGGCGCTGCCGCGACTGGCGGCCGCCACGAGTCGCAAGGCGGTGCACGCGGGCGCGCTGGTGTGCGGCGGACTCGGGCTGCTGTC
>DASQZE010000493.1:0-2334 GCA_035638875.1 Longimicrobium sp. | reverse complement strand
ATCCAGATCACGCCGCCGATGATGTTGAAGCTCAGGAAGCGCGGGTAGTCCATCCGCGAAGCGCCCGCCACGAACGGTGCGTACGTCCGCACGATGGGGATGAAGCGCGCCAGGATGATGGTCTTTCCGCCGTGCTTGGCGTAGAAGGCCTCCGTGCGGCGCAGGTACTCCGTCTTCATCACCCGTGCGTCTTCCTTGAACACCCGCAGCCCCAGCCATCGCCCGATCTGGTAGTTCACCGAGTCGCCGATGACGGCCGCGACCACCAGAAGGAGCCAGAGCAGAAAGACGTTGAGCGCCGGCTGCCCCGGCTGGCTGTTGGCCGTGGCGACCACGGCGCCCGCCGCGAACAGCAGCGAGTCGCCGGGGAGGAACGGCGTCACCACCAGCCCGGTTTCGCAGAAGATGATGAGAAAGAGGATCGCGTACGTCCAGCCACCGTACTCTCGCAGCAAATCCGCGAGGTGCGTGTCCATGTGGCGGAAGTACTCCAGCGCCTGCATGAGGAAATCCATTCTATGCTCTTCCCTGGCCGCCGTTTGAGGTTTGGTTCAGCGGTCGGGACGTTTCTCCCCCGACGCGGGTGCCTGAGTGTACGGGCGGCAGGGTAGGGATACAAGGTCCGTGCGAGGATGACGGGAACGGCAGGGAACTGCGGGTTACAGGGGGACAGGTTACAGGGGACAGCGGGCAACTGCGGGGGGATCGGGGTGGGTCGGGGCCGGGTGGTCCGGGGCCGGCACCGGGACCCCGGCGACTGAAGTCGCGGCACCGAAAACGTGATGTCGGCCTTCGCCGACGGCTCGTGCACCGGCGGGTGCCTTGCCCAGGGCCTGGGTTCCGTCCCAACACCTCCGCCCAGCCTCCCCGCGTGGCACTCGCCCGTGCCGGAGAGTCCACGCCGGTGGACTTCGTGTACTCGTTGCGGCGAATTCATTCGCTCTGCCGGGACCCGGCTATCGGCCGTGCAGTTCTCCCCCTCTCCCGGCGGCCGTTTGCCGGGGGAGGGGGCCGGGGGGTGGGGGACGCGGTTGCCCCCCATCGCCCGCATCCGTAACCTGTCGCGCATGATCACGATCGACGACGCAGACCTGCCGCCGCTCTCCACGGACGAGAGCATCCGCTACAGCCGGCACCTCATCCTCCCCGAGGTGGGGCCCCCGGGACAGCGGCGGCTCAAGGCGGGGCGCGTGCTGCTGGTCGGCGCGGGGGGGCTGGGATCGCCGGCGGCCATGTACCTGGCGGCCGCGGGGGTGGGCACCCTGGGCATCGTGGACTTTGACGTGGTCGATACCACCAACCTGCAGCGCCAGGTCATCCACGGCACCTCCGACGTGGGCCGCCCCAAGCTGGACTCCGCCACGGACCGCATCCGCGAGATCAACCCGCACGTCGCCGTCCAGCCGCATCCCGTGCGCCTGACGTCGGCGAACGCGCGCGAGATCGTCCGCGCGTACGACGTGGTAATCGACGGCAGCGACAACTTTCCCACGCGCTACCTGGTGAACGACGCGTGCGTGCTGGAGGGCAAGCCGTGCGTGTACGGCAGCATCCTGCGCTGGGAAGGGCAGGCGTCGGTGTTCTGGGCCGGCCACGGGCCGTGCTACCGCTGCCTGTTCGCCGAGCCGCCGCCGCCGGGGATGGTGCCGTCGTGCGCGGAGGCCGGCGTGCTGGGCGTGCTGCCGGGGATCATCGGGTGCGTGCAGGCGCTGGAGGCCGTCAAGCTGCTGCTGGGGCAGGGAGATGCGCTCGTGGGGCGTCTCTTGCTTTTCGATGCGCTGCGGATGAGGTTCCGCGAAATGCGCCTGCGCCGCGACCCGGCCTGCCCCGTCTGCGGCGACGATCCCACGATCCACGAGCTGATCGACTACGAGCGCTTCTGCGGATATGAACCCGCGGAAGCTTCCCAGGAGAAGCAGATGAACGGAGTGCCCGAGATCACCCCCACGGAGCTCAAGGCGCGGCTGGACCGCGGCGACCCGCTCACCATCATCGACGTGCGCGAGCCGTTCGAGTGGGACATCGGCAACCTGGAGGCGTACGGCGCCCGGCTGATCCCCCTGCAGCAGGTGCCCCAGCGGCTGGACGAGATCGATCCCGCGGACGAGATCGTGCTGCAGTGCCGCAGCGGCGCCCGCAGCGGGCAGGCGGCGGCGTACCTGCGCCAGCGCGGCTACGAGCGCGTGATGAACCTGGACGGCGGCATCCTGGCCTGGTCGGACGAGGTGGATCCGTCGATCCCGAAGTACTGAGGACTGCGGTTACAGGGGACAGGTTACAGGTTACAGGTTACAGGTTACAGGTTACAGGTTACAGGTTACAGGTTACAGGTTA
>DASQZE010000492.1:0-3273 GCA_035638875.1 Longimicrobium sp. | reverse complement strand
CCGGCACCGTGCCGCCGAAGCGGGGAAACTCCAGGGTCAGCGAGCCGACGGCGCCGTCCACGGTCGAGTCGCTCTCGTACTCCGCGAAGGGCACGTCGCGGGCGGCGGCCATCCAGTACAGCTCGCCCATCTCGTGCGCCGCCACGTCGCTGTCGAAGCGCGGCGCGGGGGGGAGGGTGCGCTCCTGCGCGTCCGGCCCGGAGATGTCGAAGGCCAGCCCCGCCTGCGGGTTGGTGAGCTTCACCGGCGCGCCGGCCTGCCCGATGATGATCTCCTCGAAGTCGTGGTCGTCGCGGCTTTCCAGGGCGCGCAGCAGCGACGCGTACGAGGCCGGGTCCGGGTCCCCGAAGTCATCGTGCCGCAGGCTCTTGGAGTAGTTGCCCGCCAGCTCGCGGCCCGGGTAGGCAGCGTAGTTGACCTCGTCGTTGTTGTTCATGTGCTCGTCGTGCCGGCGCTCCGCCGCCACCTGCGCCGCCTTCACGCGGACGTCGCGGGCCGAAAGGCGCCGCTCTTCCACCTGCCGCACGAGCGCCGTGTTCTGCACGTTGAAGTTGTCCAGCACGGCGAACCCGGGATAGGCCACCGCCTGGTACGTCCCCGCGCCCGTGGCCAGCTTTACCGCCGTGAGGGTGATGGGGTTGGGCGCGCGGGCCACGGTGACCCACTCCGTCCCGTCCGCCGACGTTTCCCAGTACGTGAAGCCGCCGCGCTCGCGCAGCCGCAGCCAGCGGTGCAGCCGGTCGTCGTACGGGATGCTCTCCTGCACGGTAGCCACGCCGCCCACCTCGGAGATGGCCACGAGCATGCCGCCGTTCTCGATGGCCAGGTAGATCTCGTTGGTGGCGTTGATGCGCGCGGAGAGAAAGGTCGTGGTGCCCACGGAGCGGGAGAGCGCCTCCACCACCTCCACCATCACCTGCGACGCCGTGAGGTCGTACGTGGTGGCGGATTCGTAGAAGTCCAGGTTGCTGCCCGCCGCGCTGGGCTCCGGGCGAATTTCCAGCCGCCCGTTCACTTCGCGGATGCGCCCCGCGGCGGGCGTGGGGTTGTCGCCCACCACCCACAGGGTCGCGTTCGTGGTGTCGTCGTTGAAGTTGTCGACGAGCGTGTGTGCCTTCGCCATTGGTTGGCTCCTGCCAGGGTTCGTGCCCGTCCCGCCGCGGATGTGCGGGGGGACGCCGATGCCGGTCGCTCTGCCGGCGTGGCCTGGCTGGCCATCTCTCTCTCCGTCCGTCCGATCGATCCGTCAACGACGCGGATACGCTGCCCGGCGATCCTTGCGAGCTTCGGCCGGTTCTCTCGTCCTCTTCACTGAATCCGGGGAACACGAAAAAGCCCCCGTCCGGCGCTGTGCCGGCGGGGGCCTCGAAGGTCCCGGATGTCTGGTCCATCTGGTGAGCCGCGGATCAGGATCAACTCGTCCTTTTCCCGTCTCGTTCTGCAACAATAATAAAGCCGCGGATCGCTGCCGTCAATCCATCCACATCAACCGCTGCCCCGTGGACATGCGGTATCGAACGATGTGAACGAAGCCACGCCGTGAACGGCCCTCCGCTCACATCCGAGCATTCTGCATAGTCCGCGTGCTGCGCTGTCGCAGTGGAGCTGCAGGCTATTCCCTATTCCCTGTTCCCTATTCGCTGCCGTCCCTTCACGGCTGCTTCGCCGGCACTTCCACGATCGTCCGCCCGCCGGGATCCGTCGCGGCGGCAGCCCGCGCCCGGCCGAAGCTCTTGATCAGCGCATCGGCGGAGGGGGCGGGGTTGAAGGCGAACTCGTGGATCCCCGTCTGCACCACGTCGTCGCCGTGCTTGACGGTGGCCGTAACGATCAGCCGCAGCTCGCCGGGCCCGGACACCGCCAGGTCCACCTCGCGCACCACCGCTTCACCCGCGCGGGCCGGCCCCGTCCATGCGGTGGCGGCGGGGTCCCCCAGCGCCAATCCGCTTTCCGCCGACACGTCCAGCGAGAGCGACGCCGCGTCCACGCTGGGGCGCGCCGTGATCCGCACCCGCCGCCGACCCGGGCCGGGCTCGGGGAGCGCCGTGATCACGACCTCCACGGGCGCCGTGACCTTGCCCCATGCGCCCACCAGCCGGACCATGCCGTGCGTGGAGGGGGCCGCATGCGCCTGCGCACCGGCGTGCGGGGCGGCGAGGGCGGTGGCGGCGGCGATGCCAAGGGACAGTGCAAAGCGGTTCATGAACGGGCCTTGTCTGGGATCGGGCGGGTGGAATTCGGAACGCGCGCGGTGTCAGTACCGTGCGAGCAGCGAAAAAGTGCCCTGGTGGGCGTTGCGGGCGCCCAGCTGCGAGCCGCGGGAGTTGCTCCAGCTGCGCACCTCCACGCGGTAGTAGCCGGCCGGCAGGCGCTGCGAGATCTGCTCCGAGTCGCCCACCCCGTTCACCGCGTCGCTGCCGGCCACGCGCTCGCCGGCCGCGTCGAAGAGGTACAGGTCCAGGTCCGCGTTCTCCGCCACGCGGGCGCCCGTGATCTTCATGGTGATGGTCACGGGCCCTTCCTGCGCCAGCCGGAACCAGTAGTGCGCCGACGAGCCCCACACGTTGCTGCGCAGCGACGAGCGGCTGTCCGCCGACCCCGTCACGTTGACGCCCGGGCGCAGCGGCTCGGGAAACGGTTCCGGCGCGGCCGGCGTCTGGCCCACGGGATAGCGGATGCCGCGCGCGTCCAGCCCCGCCGTCAGCGCGTCCTGCCGCTTGGTGATCCCCGCCAGCACGTTGGCGTAGCGCAGCAAATACACGTCCGGCTCCTTGCCCAGCTCCACCAGGCTCAGCCACAGCGGCACGAAGCCCAGCGCCACCTCGTCGCCCTCCTCCGCGCCGTCGTCGAACCAGTCCCACAGCAGCGACGCCACGGAGTGCTCGCTCCAGATCCCCGGGCGGTCGCCGGCCGGCGAGTCGTCCTCCAGGTCCGCGGATAGGAGCACCACCTGCCGCCCGCGCACGGCGCCCGTGTCGATGTACCGGGGGCTCCCCGTGGTGGCGCCCGCGAAGAAGTTGCTCCACCCCTCGCTCCAGGCCAGCCGCGGATCCAGCCGCTCCCCGAAGCTGTGGTCGCCGCCGGGGCTGCTCTCGCGGCTGAAGCGGTCCATCAAAAAATGCCCGTACTCGTGGGCGATGATGTGGTCGTCGTACTCGTCGCTGTCGCGGTCGCGGCGTCCGTTGATGAACGCCACCGCCTCGCGCGGGTTGAAGTAGGTGTTGCCGATGTACGTGGTGTCCCAGCGGATCTCCACCCGCGGCAGCGAGACGC
>DASQZE010000491.1:0-15974 GCA_035638875.1 Longimicrobium sp. | reverse complement strand
CCTCTCCCCCGCGCTCCTGCGCCGCTCGTTCCTCGCGGCTCGGTGCGCGACCCCTCCCCCAACTTCGGGGGAGGGGTTGGTGCTCAGCCGGCTTCCTGCTCCTTGGCGGATCCCTCTCCAACTTCGGGGGAAGCGTAGGTGCTCAGCCGGCTTCCTGCTCCGTGGCGGCCCGGAGGGCGTCCACGACCGCGGGGAGGTCCCGGCAGGCCGCGTCGTTCTCCGTACGCCGGCCGTGGCCCATGTACGAGCTCCCGTCGCCGCGCGACGGGAGCCCTCTCCCCCGCGCTCCTGCGCCGCTCGTTCCTCGCGGCTCGGTGCGCGACCCCTCCCCCAACTTCGGGGGAGGGGTTGGTGCTCAGCCGGCTTCCTGCTCCTTGGCGGACCCCTCTCCAACTTCGGCGGAAGGGTTGGTGCTCAGCCGGCTTTCTGCTCCTTGGCGGCCCGGATGGCCTCCACGACCGTCAGAAGGTCCCGGAAGACGGCGTCGTTCGTGAAGCGCAGCGTTCGGATGCCGTGCAGGAGCAGGGCCTCGTCGCGGTCCGCGTCGTGTTCGCGCTGCTGCTCGTGCACGGGCCCGTCCACCTCGATGCAGAGCCGGTGCGCAGCGCAGTAGAAGTCCAGTACGAAGCGGCCGACCGGATGCTGCCGGCGGAACCTGAGCCCGTCCAGGCGCCCTGCTCGTAGTGCATCCCACAGGACCTGCTCCGCGGAGGTCGACTCTCGCCGGAGCTCCCGCGCCTGCTGCTCCAGCTCGATGCTGGTGTGCCTGACCCGCTCCATATCTGCCTCCGCGCCGCAAAGCCCGCCTGTACCCAACCCCTCCCCCGAAGTTGGGGGAGGGGTCGCGCACCGAGCCGCGAGGAACGAGCGGCGCAGGAGCGCGGGGGAGAGGGCTCCCGTCGCGCAGCGACGGGACGGGACGGGACATGGGATGAGGAGCTGGAATCCAGCATCCGCCCCTTCCCCCTCCCATCCACCCACATCATCACCCCAACCGGGACGTACATCACGTGGTGCAAGCCGCCGACTGGAACAACTTCCGGGTCGACACCATCTCCTGGCCCACCTTTCTCAAGCGCAACCTGATCCACTGGGACCTGCTGCGCGAAACGGTGCGCCGGGCCAACGGGTCCGTGCTGGAGGTAGGCGTGGGGAGCGGGGCCCAGTCGGCGCTGCTCTCGCGCTGGGTGCCGCACACGCTCACGGTGGACAACGATGCGCGCATCCTGCGCGCCGCACGCCCCAACCTGGACCGCTTCGGGCCGGGGACGCGGGTGATGAGCGCGGACGGGTTCTGCCTGCCGTTCCGCGACGGATCGTTCGGCGTCTCCATCTCGCAGGGGCTCATGGAGCACTTTGGCGACGAGCAGATCGCGGCGCTCCTGCACGAGCAGCTGCGCGTCTGCCGCTCCGTGGTCTTCAGCGTGCCGTCGGACCGGTACCCGCGCCAGGACGTGGGCAACGAGCGGCTGATGCCCCCCGCCGAGTGGCAGCGCATCGTCCAGGGCGTGGTGGACCCCGCGCGCCACACGGTCCGCGCCCGCTACTACCGCGGCGACCTGGAATCCCTCAAGTATTCCGTGCTCGCCCGCCGCGCCCTGGGCTCGTTCAGCGTGCTGGTGACGATCGATCCGCGGCACGGCGGCTGACCCGCCGGCATCCACGAATCGCTCGGGATGATGCGGGGGAGCGGCGCGTGCCGGTCCCCCGTTCCGCGTCCGGGAGCCGCGCCCGGGCGGGGCCGGCGGACGGGCGTCGCCGCGCCTTGCCCGATCCTCAATCCGCCCGGTATCTTACCGCCTTCCTGTACGCGTCCTCGCCGCGCTCCCGATGCCGATCCGAATCCTGCGCATCTCCCTGCTGCCCCTGCTGCTCACCGCCGCGGCCTCCGCGTGCGCGGGGTGGCCGTTCGCGGGAGAAGCCGCCGTGCTGCTGGAGGACGGCTTCGACGGCGAGAACCGCGAGCGGCCCCGGCTGATGTTCGACCGGTTCACCCACTGGCGGGTGGAGGGCGGCACCGTGGACCTGGTGGGCGCGGGCTCGGACTGGGACTTTCACCCCGGCAACGGCCTGTACGTGGACCTGGACGGCGACCGGCCGGACGGCATCCGCTTCGAGCCCGGAATCCTCGTCTCGCGCGAGGCGTTCGCACTGGCGCCGGGCGTGTACGAGCTGCGCTTTCGCCTGGGCGGATCGCGGCGCGGCGACGAGAACACGGTGGAGGTCGCCCTGGGCGGCGTGCACCGCGAGCGCATCACCCTCCCCAGCGAGGCGCCCCTGCGGCCGTACGTCCGCACCCTGCGCGTGCGGGAGCCGGCGGAGGCGCGGCTCTCGTTCGACAACGCGGGCGCGGACGGGTTCGGGCTGCTGCTGGACGACGTGCGCCTGCGGCGGGTCCGCTGAGCCGGCCGGGGGCGGTGCTGCGCGTACTGCACGTCATCTACGACGATCCCGCCAACCCCTGGGTGGCGGGCGGCGGCGCCGTGCGCGTGTACGAGCTGTACCGCCACCTGGCGGGCCGCGTGGACGCGACGGTGGCCACGGGCAGCTACCCCGGCGCCCGCGACGAGACGATCGGCGGCGTGCGGTACGTGCGCCTGGGCGCGCGCGGGCCGTACGCGTGGAGCCGGCTTTCGTACGCGGCCGCGGCCAACCGGCTGCTGCGCACGGCGGCGTACGACGCGGCCGTGTTCGACTTTTCCACGTACACGCCCGTCTTCGTGCCCACGGACCGGCCGGCGGGGATCACCGTGCACCACGTGAGCGGGCCGACGGCGCGGGCGCGCTGGGGTCCCGTGCTGGGCCCGGGGATCGGCGCGCTGGAGCTGCGGATGATCCGCCGCGCGGCCCGGCTGAGCGCCACGTCGCTGGCCACGCGCGCATTGCTGGAGCAGATCGCGCCGGGCGTGCCCATCGACATGGTGTACGCGGGCGTGCCGGACGAGCTGTTCGGCGTCCAGCGGAAGCCGGAGGAGTACCTGCTGTACTTCGGCCGGCTGGACGTTTTCCAGAAGGGGCTCGACACGCTGCTGGAGGCGTTCGCGCTCCTCGTCCGCGCGCGGCCCGCGCTGGAGCTGCGGATCGCGGGGCGCGGCAAGGACGCGGATCGCGTCGCGGCCCACGCGCGCGAGCTGGGCATCGAGGGCAGCGTGCGGATGCTGGGCGCCGTGTCGGAGGCGGAGCGGCAGGCGCTGTTCGCCGGCGCGGCCGTGCAGCTGATGCCGTCGCGCTTCGAGGGCTTCGGCATGGTGGCGGCGGAGGCCATGGCGGCCGGCGTGCCGCTGGTGGCCGCCGCCGCCGGCTCGCTCCCCGAGGTGGTGGATGCGCCCCGCGGCGGCGTCCTCGTCCCTCCCGGCGACGCGCCCGCGCTCGCGGAGGCCGTGGCGCGGCTGCTGGACGACCCCGCCGCGAGGGAGCACCTGTCCGCATCGGCGCGGATTTCCGCGGGCCGCTACCGGTGGCAGGCCGTGGCCGCGGACCACCTGCAGTTCATCGAACGAATCGCCCGGGGGCGCGGCGCGTCCCCTTCCCCGTCCTGATCCCATGAAGAAGACCGCTCCCCCGCCCCGCCGCGCCAGCGTGCTGGCCGCCCCCGCCGACACCGAGCTGCCCATGCGCCTGGGCATCGCGGCGGCGGTGTTCTTCGCGCTGTCGCTGCTGTACTTCCTCCCCGCCTTCCTTCCCGGCCGGCAGGCGTACGGCACGGACTACATGGCGGGGAGCTACTTCTTCTACGACTTCTTCGCGGACCGCTTCGGCGCGGGGACGCTGCCCAAGTGGGTGCCGTACATCTACGGCGGCATGCCGGTGTACGCGAACCCCGGCAGCGCCTACCACCCCGTGCACCTGCTGGGCGAGGCGCTGCTCCCCACGGGCAAGGTGATCGGCTTCATCTACGTGGTGCAGTTCTGGCTGGCGGGGCTTGGGATGTACCTGCTGGCGCGCGAGCTGGGATGCCGCGCGTGGGTGGCGTTCGTGGCCGGCATCGCCTTTCAGTTCACGGGCGTGACCATGTCGTGGGTGTATGCGGGCCACGACGGGCGCATCATGGTGAGCACGATGGCGCCGCTCTTCTTCTTCTTCCTGCACCGGGGCATCCGGACGGAGTCGCTGGCGCCGTTCGCGGGCGCGGCGGCCACGCTGGGCTTTGCCCTGCTCAGCTTCCAGATCCAGAACTCGTACTACCTGATCCTGGCCGGCTTCATCTGGGCCGTTTTCCTGCTCTTCCGCTTTGGCCTGCACCGCCGGCCGGCCGCGCTCGGAAAGACGCTCCTCTACGGCTTTGGCGCCATCGCGTACGCGTTCCTGCTGGCGTCCGTCAACTTTCTCCCCTTCCGGGACTACGTGGGCGAGTCGCCCCGCGGGATGGAAGGGGGCCGCGGCTACGAGTACTCCATCTCCTACTCCATGCCGCCCGTGGGCCTGCTGTCCATGGCGGTGCCGGAGCAGGCGGGCGCGTCCGTCATCGATCCGGAGACGCAGCAGCAGCTCTTTCCGGCGAACGCGGGCTTCAAGCTGCACACGGAGTACGTGGGCGCGCTGGTGATGGTGCTGCTCGCGGTCGGCGTGGCGTTCGCCTGGCGCAGCGTGTACTGGCGGTTCTTCGCGGGGCTGGCCGTGTTCGCGCTGAGCATGGCGCTGGGCGGCAACACGCCGCTGTACCACCTGTACTACGCGCTGCTGCCGGGGCTGAACCGCTTTCGCGCGCCGGACCTGACCTTCTACGTGGCGGCGTTCTCGCTGGTGGTGATGGCGGCGCTCACGCTGGAGCGGCTGGCGGAGCTGCGCGCGGCGTCCGCGGCGCGGCGGGTGGGCGCCCCGGACGAGAGCGGGCTGCAGAAGGTGCTGTGGATTGGCCTGGGGGTTGTGGCCCTCGCCGTGCTGGGGTCGATGATGACGGGCGGCGCCCCGGCCGCGGCGGGCGAGCCCAGCCGCGCGGCGGGATGGATGCGGTTCGCGATCTTCGCGGGGGGCGTGACGGCGGCGCTGTGGGCGTGGACGGCGCGGAAGATGGGCTCGCTGGGCGCCGGCGTGCTGCTGGCGCTGCTGACGCTGACGGACCTGTGGATCATCGACCGGCGCTTCTTTCACACCACGGACGGCCCGGAGCGGGCGTTCGCGGCGGACGACGTGGTGGCGTTCCTGGAGACGCAGCCCCGGCCGAGCCGGGTGTGGGCGTTTTCCGTCCCCGGCGCGGGCATCCCCACCTGGGGGCGCGGGGGGAGCAAGGGCGGCGACTATCCGATGCTCTTCGGCATCGAGCAGGTGGCGGGCGAGCATCCCAACCCCCTGCAGCGCTGGGTGGAGTACATTGGCGCGGGGCAGTCGGAGATCACGGACTTTCACAACCTGCTGGGCCCGCGCGACAGCCTGGGGGTGATCGAGTCGCAGGAGGGGCAGTCGATCGTCTTCAACCCGCGCCCCGGGCTGCTGGAGGCGGCGAACGTGCGCTACGTGGTGAGCATGGCGCCGCTGGTGCACCCCGGCCTGCGCGAGGTGCACCGCGGCACGGCCCTGGTCTACCAGGTGGTGAACGCGATGGATCGCGCCTACCTCGTCCCCGCCGTGCAGAAGCTGCCAGCGGACCGCATTCTCCCGACGATGCTGGCGGGCGGATGGAACCCCGCGCAGACGGCGTTCGTGCCCGCGGACGCGGACGTGAGCCTGCCCGCGGGCCCGCTCTCCGGCGGTACGCGGGTGACGGCGCACACGGAGGACCGCGTGACGGTGCAGACGACGGCGAGCCGGCCAGCGCTGATGGTGCTGGCGGACAACGAGTACGCGGGATGGACGGCGCGGATCGACGGCCGCGAGGCGCCCATCATCCGCACCAACCACACGCTGCGCGGCGTGGTGGTGCCGCAGGGGACGCACACGGTTGAGTTCACGTTCCGCCCGGGCGACCTGTACACGGGGTTCTACCTGTACCTGGCCGGGTTCGGCCTGCTGGCGGCGTACGCGGTGTTCCTGCTGGTGCGCGGGCGCCGGCGCCGGGGGGATGAGCCCGTGGTCGTGACGGAGCCGGGGGCTGGGCTGGGCGCGGGGCCGGCGACGGGGTCGGCGACGGCCGGGGCGTGAGCCGGATGCTGGCCGGGACAGACCGCATGAGTCCGATTCGGGCCGACGGAAACCGGAGGAACCCGGTACGAGGCGGCTGGCATCGAGCCGAGCGAATGAATTCGCCGCAACGAACACACGAAGTCCGCCTGCGCGGACTGTCCGGCACGGGGGAGTGCCACGCGGGGACGTGGGGCATGCACGGGCGAGGTCGTGCGGAGGCGACGGTGGAGAGCGTGGGCTGCGGCCGGGCGCGGCGCGGATGAAGCCGGCGTGGCGCCGGATCATCGGCGCGCTGCTCATCGTCGCGACGGTGTGGTGGCTGGGGCGGCTGATCACCCAGAACTGGACGGAGCTGCGCGACTTTGACTGGCGCGCGGACCCGGGGCTGCTGGGGGCCAGCATCGCCGCACACGTGGCGGTGCTGGCGTTCGGCGTGTGGGTGTGGAGCCGCGTGCTGCGCCACTTCGAGCATCCGCCCGTGCGGCTGGGGACGCTGCAGCGCATCTGGTTCCTGAGCAACCTGGCGCGCTACGTTCCCGGCAAGGTCTTCCAATTCGTCGCCGTGGCGCAGCTCAGCCGCTCCGCGGGGCTCTCGGGCGCCGTGCTGCTGACGTCCATGCTGGTGCACACGGGCATCACGCTGCTGTCGTCCGTGGTCGTGGCGGCGTGGACGCTCTCGGAAGGCATCGTCCGCGGCGTGGACCCGCTGTGGCCGGCGCTGGTGGCGACCGCGGGCGCGGTGCTGGCGGTGCATCCGGCGTTTCTCAACCGCCTGCTGGCCGTCATCCCCCGCCTGCTCAAGAAGGACGTCATCCGCTGGAACGCGGGGTGGGCGGCCGGCGTGGGGCTGCTGGCGCTGTCGGTGATCAACTGGCTGCTGTACGGCGTGGCGTTCCACCTCTTCATGGCGTCGCTCACGGACGTGCCGTGGGGATTGATGCCGCAGATGGCGGGGGTGAACGCGCTGTCGTTCTTTTTGGGATACGCCTCGCCCCTGCCCGGCGGCGGCGGCCTGCGCGAGGTGTCCATGGCGGAGCTGCTGCAGCCGTACCTGCAGGACGGCGTAGCCGCGGTGATGTCGCTGACCTCGCGGCTCTGGACCATCGCGGCGGAGCTGCTGGGCGGCGGCCTGGCCCTGCTGCTGGTGCGCGGAACGCCGCTGCCGGAGGAGGCTGCCGACGCGACGGGCGAGACCGGCGCCGGCCCCTCCTGACGGCCAACCGCTCTCCCGGAGCGCCCATGGAATCCAAAGACCCCCACGAGCCCGGTCCGCCTCCTGACCCTGTGCAGGAGCCGTGGGACTACGCGCGGGTCCTGGAGCTGTACAACGGGCTCGCGGAACGGCGCGGCGGCTGGTACTCCGAGGCCGACGGCCGCACGGAGGACGACCTCCGGCTGCAGTACCTGCGGCGCCAGGGAGATTGCCCGGACCTCCGGCTGTTCGCCGAGGCGCTCTTCGAGCAGGACCAGAGCTTTCCTTTCTGGTGAGGCGTGGCGCGCCAGGATGCGCCCGGAAGGGAACACGACGCCGGCTGGGGTGAAGTGATGCAGGGGCAGGCGCCGGGGACTTCGGCCGGTTCGAGAAGACGTACGACGAGATCGCCGGCAATCTCCGGTTCTTCTTGCTGCGAAGCCGTACCGAAGACGAGCTCCGGCCATCGCGCGTGACGGCGCAGGATCACGCACTCTCGTCCCCGAAAGAACAGTAGCGCACTCCGCGCAGGCGCGGTTACATTTCGCGCTTTGCTGGTTCGCAACGGAAAATCATCGGAACCGTGACATGCTCGAAGACCTGAAGAACAAGCTGGGCGAAGAGATCGAGCGTCTGACGCACGAGCTGCAGGTGATCATCCCCGAGGCCATCAAGAAGGCCGTGGAGCATGGCGACCTGCGTGAAAACTCGGAGTACAAGAGCGCCCTGGAGCGGCAGCAGTTCATCCAGGCCCGGCTCAACCACCTGAGCCGGCGCGCGGCCGAGCTGTCCAAGATCGACCTGTCGCAGATCGCCCCGGACCGCGTTGGCTTCGGCAGCCGCGTTACGGTGGTGGACATGCGCACGCGCGAGGAAGAAACGTACTCGCTGGCCTTCGGCGACTTCATCGACATCGAAAGCGGGCAGATCTCCATGGCCTCGGCCCTGGGGCAGACGCTCATGGGCAAGAAACAGGGCGAAAAGGTGAGCGTCCAGCTACCCCGTGGCGAGCGCAAGCTGCACATCAAGGAAGTCGTCACCCTGCCGCAGATGGTGCAGAAGCCGGAGTAGCTCCGACGCTTCCCCCGACGCTGACGCCCGAAGCCCCGGACCTCGTGAGAGTGCCGGGGCTTCGCATGTACTCGGACCTGCGTCGGCGCCCCCTCCCGCTCGTTCATCGCGACCTGTTCGGCAACGACTTGTGGCTACTGGCCGGAATGGCCGATGAGCCGCTCCATGGTCGCGATCACCGCCTGCGTGTCCGTCACCACCAGCGCGTTGGTCTCCACGTTCACGGCGATGCGGCCGCGCTCGGTCTTCACGGCTTCCAGTGTGGTGGCCAGCGACGCGGCGGGCACGTAGCGCAGGCGAAAGACGCGGGTCACGAGCGGCTCCGCGGCCGGCTGCGTCTCGATACGGGCGATGGGCTCCACGCGCAGCAGCCCGGGCGCGATCTGGCGCGCGCCCAGGCCGTAGGCTTCCAGGATGGCCCCGAGCGCCACGTCCCACGGCTGGTTGCGGATGTCGGCCGTGATGCGCCCGGCCGCGCCCTCGCCCAGCACGATGGAGGTGCCGGTGAACTCCACGAACGTCGCGGCCACGTCGCGAAGCTCCGTCTCGTGAAAGGAGACGGAGATGCAGCGCGGCCCGCCGTCGCGGCACGGGGAAGCCTGGGCCTGTGCGGGCGCCGCGGCCAGCACCAGCGCGGCCGGCACGATCGATAGGATGCGGTGCATCGTCGGGGATCCTGCGGATGAGGGGGATGTGCATCCCAAGATAACACAATGCGTTGCGATGCGTCTTCCCCGCCCCCGGCGGCACCGCGATATCAGTCGGTGGGCATCCGCCAATCATCCGGATCGTGCACCCGCCGAGTCTCATCATGGTAGCCAGGTCCCGTCCTGAGCGGATGAATCCGCCGCTGGGAAAGCCATAAGCCCCGTCTCCGCTCGCTGCGCTCGCGGAACGAGGCTTCACCGCGTAACGACGACCGCTGGCGGGCTCCGGCGCGCATCTCCGAGCGATCTTGCCCGCGCCGTCGGACTTCGCGCGTTTCCACCGGCGGATTCATGCTCTGGGCGGGCCGGATTCCGCACGATCCGTGGCGGATGCAGGCCCGCGGCATGCGCGGTGCGATAGGGCACGGGTACGGGGCGCGGTACAGCGGCGACTACACGCAGCCCCTGAACGACGCGGATTTCTACCGGCGCGTGCAGCAGGTAGCCAGCTGGACCGACTTTACGCGGAGGACAGCACGATGGATCGCGAAGACCGCATCAACACGGACGGGCATCCCGAGAACACCAGCCGCGAGCTGCACATGCAGCCCGGCCGGCTGGACGACATCGAGAGCGCCGAGGCCTACGCCACCCGCAGCGGGCAGGGTGACGCCACGGGCCAAGCGGCTGGCCGCTCCAGCGAGGGCGAACGCATTCATGACCGCGAGGACATGAGCGCGCGCGATGGCATGGCCGGCCAGGGCGGCGGCAACCCCGTGGAGCGCGGCGAGCGCCAGGCGCAGACCGGCGGCGGCGCGGACCGCGTTACTCCGGGCGAGGACATCGGCGGCGGGCAGCACGCTCGGCCGGCGGATGGCCTGCACGGCGCGGATGGCCGCGTCCGCGAGGGCGAGGACATCGGCCACGGCATCGAGGCGCATGCCGCGGACGGCGCCTACGACGCCGACGGCCACGTGCAGCGGGGCGACGACATCGGCAGCGGCATCCGCGCCCGCCACGCCGACGAGCAGGATCCCGGCAACCCGCTGGTCTAATCCCATTTGCGGATGGAACGACGCGAGCCCGGACGATGGTCATCGTCCGGGCTCGTGCTTTTCCGTGCAGGCCCCCCGCAAGCCGCATGGCAGGGGCGCGGCTCCGGGGGGACCCCGTTCGCCGTCCGCGCCGATGGATTCCGGGGGGGACGCCGCGCGTTCGGCGTCTCCCCTGCCCCGTACGAAGCGGGGCGGCCGCCGGTTATAGCGCCCGCAGGTTCGTGATGCGGTACAGCGTGCCGGAGTCGTCCGCGAGCATGCCGACCTCGGCCTCCACGGGATAGCCGAGCTGCGGATGGTACTCCGCGCGCACGGGCGTGCCGGCCTGCGATGCCTGGCCAATCACCTCGAACAGCCGGTCCACCGTGATGATCCACTCCACGCGCGAGGCCTCCGCGGGCTGGCCGGTCGCTGCGTCGCGCACGGAGGTGATCTGTCCGTTGCGCGCTTCCACGGCGTACTGGCCGCGGTGGATGCAGAAGCAGGAGATCTCCAGCCCGTACGCGTAGGCGGCGGGCCGGTTGGCCTCCCACGTGCGCTGTGCGGCCGCGGCCGTGCCGGCGCCCGCGGGCGGCGGATCGGACGGCTCGGCGGCCGGCGCGCAGGCCGCGGCGGTGGAGAGCGTGAGGACGGCGGCGAACAGCAGGGACGAAAGACGCATGGATCCGGATCCGTCAGAGATTGGAAAAACGCGGGACGCGCGGCGGGCTGCCGCGCGTCCTTCTCACCCTACAAGAACGCACGAGGCGCGGAGAAGTTCCTCCGCGTCCCCTTCCCCGCCCCGGCGGATGGCAGCCCCGCGCCGGCTACTTCAGCAAGCCGCTGATGGCGGCGAGCGCGACGGGGATCAGCACCCAGCCCATCAGCGTGTGAAAGCGCAGGTACAGCCACGGCCAGCGGTTGTTCTCCCGCGTCAGCTTCCACTCGTCCGCGTACTTCAGGTCTACCATGGGCAAAAAGGTGTCGAGGCTGTACCAGAGCGGGTCGAACCGCTGGCAGCAAGCCTTCTCCGGATCGGCCAGCGTGAGCTGGGCCCGGCTGAACACCCACATGCCCAGCCCCACGAAGAGGGCCCACCACAGGAACGCCAGCGCGGGCAGGCGCCCGTATCGCACGGTGACGTTCAGCAGGATGCTGCCGATCCGCGAGAGGACGGGGAGGCCGCCGCGCTCGCGGGCCCGGCGCTCGTACAGGGTCCGGTTCGCAAAGCGCTTCTCCCCGTGCCTGGCGAAAAAGCCTTCCAGCGTGCCGTATGCGTCGGCGCTGAACCTGGCACTGCCCAGAAAGGCAAGGAGGGCGCTGGGGCTGGACTGGCCGTTCACCACACTCTCCATGTGCCCGAAGGTGAGCCCGTCCACCGAGAACGCGGCGGGCGGCGGCAGCCGGCGTACACCGGTGATGTTCAGCAGTCCCGCGTCCACCTCCGCAAGCGAAAGGCTGCCCCCGAACTCCGATCCGCGCAGCGACAGGGTGCCCGTCACGCTGGCGCGGTCCAGTTCGGCGCCCTGGGTCACGACGACCGAGTCCAGCAGGAGGTCGCCACGCACCTGGGCCCCACGCAGGATCAACGGGTCCTCGAACCTCCCGTGGCGCAGGTCCAGGTGCATTCCCGTGCGCATCCCCCGCATCTTTACGGAGTCGCCCCACACGGTCCCGTTGGCACCCAGGCTGTAGCCCACATCCGTGTAGACCAGGTTCACGAGGGGGGCGACCGTGTCCAGCGAGTTGAGGAACAGCGTCTGTTTGATGGTCGCACGTTCCAGGTTCACGATTGCATCCGGGCCCACGAACCAGCTGTTCGTGAACACCACGTCGCCTTCGTACGCGCCCCGGGAGGCGTCGAACCGTCCGGCCGTGATGCTGTCGAAGCGCGCATCGCCCTTGACGGCAAGGCCGCGAAAGTCCACGTCACCGCGAAAGATCGTGCCCATGGCCTCGAAGTCGCCCCCCACGCGGGCGTGAAAGCCGTTGAGCCCGGCCCTGAACTCGGCGCCGTTCAAGGACAAGGCGGCCTCGAACGTCGTTCCGCGGAAATCGACGGGCCCCTCGAAGGTGCTGCTGTCCAGCACCACGTTCCACCGGAAGCGCGAGTTCTCGAACCTCACCATCCCCGCGAAGGTGGTGGCCCTGAGGATGACGGCGACGTTCACCTCCGCGAAGTTCACATCGAACCCGTCCTTTACGCGCGCGCCGATGATCTCCACCGGCCGTCCCTTGCTCCCGGAGTTCACCAGGCTGTCCAGGCACGCGCCCGTGATCTCGCGGTCTGCGCGGGACCGGAGATCCACCCACCCGGAGTCCCGTAGCATCGTGAGGACGTACGCTTGCGTGGGCCCGCCACAGCGCGGCGTCGGGGACGCCGGCGATGCGATGGACTTCACCAGGCTGGCCTGCGCGTGGGCGGAGTGCGGAATTGCGACGGCCACGGCGGCAACCATCAACAGGAGGCGGATGCGGAAGAGCATGGGATGGGTCTGCGGAGGGGGGCTGCGGAGCGGGAAGGAAGACGTGCAAGATGAGAGATGCGCCGGCGGACGGCCCACCCATTTCCCGCCGCCGCTGCCATCCGATCGGGAGCGGGCGGCGGTACGATGTGCGGGGTGGTCATGCGGTGGTGCGACGAGCGCTCCCCGCGTCCCGTCAGCCGCCCGGGCCGGCCAGGACCACGCGGACGACGTGCTGCCGGGGTCCCGTAGGCGGGGTGAGCTCCGAGCGGTACTCGATGGGGCCGCGGACGGTCCCGTCCGGTCGGTCGACCAGGAAGGTCACCACGAAGTCGGCGGCGCAGGTCCACGCGCCGGCGTCCCGGTCGCGGCCGGTGGTCCGCACGTTTTCCAGGATCGTGGCGCCTCGTTCATCCCCCGTCCGCACCCACATGTGCCCGCCGCCCGGCGTCAGCCTACCGGGTTTCCTCTGCGTCCTCATCTTTTTACCTCTGCGCCCTCTGCGTGAAACACTTTGGTTGGGTGCACACGGAACTATGGAATCCGGTATAACAGCCGCGGGGACGTGGGAAGGTGTTCGCTCGTCTCGGGGTTCAGTGGCGTGCCTCCCCTTACTGGCCCCGCCGGCGCAGGTCCTCGACCTCCGCGCGCAGGGTGGCGATGAGCTCGGCCATAAAGCCGAAGCCGAAGAGGATGAAGCCCACCGTCTCCAGCAGCACCACCAGCGTCAGCAGCGGGCGATATCCGAACGGCGGCATCCAGTGCCCCACGCGCAGCACGATCGCGATCAGCCCCACCACCAGCCCCAGCGCGATGAGCCCCAGCCCGCCCCCGCCAAAGAACTGCATGGGCTTTTCGCTGAACTTCAGGTAGAACCAGACGACCACCAGGTCGCCCACCCCCACCAGCACGCGGCTGCGCCCCGAGTACTTGGCCACGCCCGCGCGGCGCGGAAACAGCTCGATGTCGATCTCGCCGACGGTGTAGCCCTGCGCGTGCGCCAGCACCACGAAGAAGCGGTGCCAATCGTGCCGCAGGGGGATTTCGCGCAGGATCTCCGTGCGGAACGCCTTCATGCTGTTCAGGTCGCGCACGGGCACGTCGAACAGCGTCTGCGACAGCCGGTTGTACACCGAGCTCACGCCGCGCTTCTCGTAGTGCCCCACCTTGCGCCCCGTGACGATGTCCGTGCCCTCGCCCAGCTTGGCGAGAAAGCGCGGGATCTCTTCCGTGGAGTGCTGCAGGTCGGCATCGAAGAGCACCAGGAACTCGGTCTCGGCCGCCCAGGCGCCCGTGACCATCGCCTCCGTCTTGCCGCGGTTGCGCCGGTGCCGCAGCAGCTTTACCCGCGGCATGCCGGCGGACTCCCGCTGCAGCGCCTCGTACGTGCGGTCCCTGGATCCGTCGTCCACGACGATGATCTCACCGGACAGGCCGTGCTTCTGGAAGGTCGCGCGCAGCTCGCGGAACAGGTCGGCGACGACCTCTTCCTCGTTGAACGCGGGGATGAGGACGGCGAAGTTGGCGCGCAGGTGGTCGGGAACCATGGGAAGGGCCGTCGACGAAGCCGGTGCGGATGCGGGCAGAGGGGCGTCCCGAAGAACGCCCCCCTGTCCCCTGTACCCAGTACCCTGTCCCCCGCCGTCCATCACACGCGCTTGCGCATGCGGGCGCTCAGCACGCCCAGCTGGTCGCGGTACTTGGCCACGGTGCGGCGCGCGATCTGGATGCCGTCGTCCTTGAGGATGTTGACGATGGCCTGGTCCGTGAGCGGGTGCGCCGGGTCCTCGTCGTTCACCAGCTTCTCGATCTGCGCCTTGATGCCGCGGGCACTCACGTCCTCGCCGCTCGTCGTGGAAAGACCGGACGAGAAGAAGAACTTGAGCGGAAACACGCCGCGCGGCGTCTGCACGAACTTCTCGTTGGTCACGCGGCTGACGGTGGACTCGTGCATGTCGATGACCTCGGCCACCTCGCGCAGGGTGAGCGGCTTGAGGTACTGCACGCCCTTGTCAAAGAAGTCACGCTGCCGGTCCACGATGAAGTTCATCACCTTCAGCATGGTCTGCCGGCGCTGCTCGATGGCCTGGATCATCCAGTTGGCGGAGTTCAGCTTGTTGCTGATGAACTCCTTGTTCTCGCCCACGAACTTCTTCTTGTCCTTGGCGATGTCGCGATAGGCGCGCGACAGCTTGAGGCGCGGCAGGCTGGTGTCGTTCAGGAACACCAGGTACTCGCCCTCGATCTTCTCCACGATCAGGTCGGGGATGATGTAGTTGTCCCCGCCCGCCGAGTACTTGAGGCCCGGCTTGGGATCCAGCTTGGCCACCTCGTCGGCCGCGTCCTGCACGTCGCGCGGCGTGATCGAGAGCTCCTTGCTGATCTCGCTCCAGCGGTGGTTGATGAGCTGCTCGAAGTAGTCGCGCACGATGCGGAACGCCAGGCTCTCGCTCAAACGCCGCTCGATCTCGGCCAGGTCCGGGTCGCTCTCCCCCGTTTCCTGGATGAGCCCCATCACGACGGAGTCGCGCAGCTGCAGCAGGATGCACTCGCGCAGGTCGCGTGCGGCGATCCCCGCCGGGTCGAAGCCCTGGATGACGCGCAGCATGCGCTCCGCCTCGTCCAGCGTGAAGGCGCGGGCGCCGTTGAACTCGGGCGTGTCGGAGACGAAGTCGTTGAGCGTCTGCACGATCTCGTCGATGCCGCAGACGAGATAGCCCTCGTCGGACACGTTGCCGATGACCTCTTCGCCCAGCAGCAGCTCGCGCTCGGACAGGCGCAGCAGCGTGAGCTGGTCGTGCAGGTGGTCGCCGAGATCCTTGGTATCCACCGACACGGGCTCGTAGTACTCGCGCTCCTCGTACTCTTCGCGCCGACCGCCGGTCTCGAAGCCGTTCAGGAGAATCTCCTCCCAATCGATCTCGTCGTCCTCCTTTTCCTTGTCCTTTTCCTGCTCCTTGGCTTCGTCCTCGGCGTCGGGCTCCACGAGGTCCAGGAACGGGTTGTTGAGCAGCTCCTGCTTGAGGTGCTGCTGCAGATCCAGGAGGGGCATGTAGAGCAGATCCATCGCCTGGTACAGGCGCGGATTGATCTTCATCTCCTGCTTGAGGGTCGTCCCCTGGTAAAGACCTGTCTTCATACCGCTCGTCCTGTTGTGGATTCCGCGTCAGCCCTGGGATGCCGCGCCGGTGCGTCCGTCCGCCCCGCCGTGCTCGCCGTCATCATCGTCCTCGTCCGCCCAAAGGGGCTCCGATCCGTCCGCGGCCGCCAACGGGCGCCCGCGCGCCTCATGATCCGCTCCGCCGCCGTCCCATCCGCCGTCGATGGCCGGGTCGGGGTCCGCCGTCGCGCCGCCGGGCCTGCGCCCCGCGAGGGAGCCGCGATCCGCCGGTCCATCCTCCACCGGGGGACCGTCGAACGTCCGGTCGGCGGCAAATTCATGCGCAGAAAATACCTCCGGCGATCCGCCCTCCGGCCTGCGCCCCGCGAGGGAGCCGCGATCCGC
>DASQZE010000490.1:0-2425 GCA_035638875.1 Longimicrobium sp. | reverse complement strand
GTGAATCGCATCTTCGGGAACGGGGTGCACATCCGGGACGATCGCGGGTCAGGCGGGACGGCGGGAGCGAATGAATTCGCGGCTACAACTTCACACTGTCCGGCTCCCCGGATGAGACGCACGCGGAGCTCCGTCAGGTGTCCGCGGAGCCGGACAGTGTGAAGTTGTAGCCGCGAATTCATTCGCTCCCGCCGTCCCGCCTGACCCGCGATCGTCCCGGATGTGCACCCCGTTCCCGAAGATGCGATTCACCCCGTGCGTCATCCACCAATGAAAGTCGGCTCTGGTGGATGATGCACCCGCGCTGCGTCTCGTCCACCGGCGCCGATGTCCGTCGATGTTCGCCGATGTCCGTCGATGTCCGCCGCTACCGGCCCGGCGCGCGGACGAGCGGGGCCGCGCCGGTGGCGACGCGCGGGGTCAGGATGGTGAGCGACGTGGCGGCGACCTCCGTGATGGTGACGCGAAAGTGCTCCGCGGCCAGCGGGCGCGTAGGGGTGACGTGCAGCACGAGCACGCCGCCCGCGCCCAGGCCGTCCACCTTCACCCCGGCAAAGCGGATGCGGCCGGGCGACACCTCGTTGAACAGGCCCGTGATGCCGGCGGGGACCTCCGCACGCCGAAGCTGCATGCTGGCGCGGTCGTACGTGATCTCGCCCTGGTAGCTGGCGATCTGCTCCGCCATCTCCACCCGCCGCAGCACCAGCTCCACGCGCGCCTGCCCCGCCGCCGGCTCTGAAACCACGAGCGTGGGATGGATGCCCGGCTCCGGCGCGGCGCGCTCCATCCCGCGCAGCTCCGTACCCGCCAGCAGCGTCGCCAGCGCGAGCCCCGCCGCCGCCGTCGTCATCCAGCCCGTCCCGCGGATGCGCATCATGCTAATCTCTCCGGTTGATCACGATCGTCCCACGCTGCTTACCTGCCGCCGATGCAGGACCGCGGCACGTCCCGCTCAACGACGCTGATCGGATCCACCACTCCGATCGATCGAACCCAGGTGCGGCCCGTCCCTTGGCGCCGAATCCCGCACGCCGTCGAGCCGTCAGGCGCCGCCCTCCGCCGTCGCGACCGCCATGGTGAGGAGGCCGCGGACCAGCCGCCGCAGCTCATCCACCGTGGCTGTCGCCGCCTTGAGGCCCTTGGTGGCCATGGTCAGGATGTGGGCCAGGTCCGCGGCGGACATCGCGCCCCCCTGCCCCATCGCCGGCTCCAGCACCGCGCGGAGCTGCGCCTCGAAGCGGGCGTACAGGTCCGCGTACGCCGCCGGAGCGTATACCGCCGCGTTGGCCAGCAGGTCCGCGCCGTTCTCCGAGTCCACCACCGAGGCGAACGGCGCCACGATCCAGGTCTCGAACAGGCACTCCAGCTGTTCCCGCAACCCTGCCATCTCCGCCACGCGCGTGCCCGCCTCCGCCTCGTGCCGGTCGGCGTGGTCCGTCATCAGCGCGCCGAAGATCGCCTCCTTGTTGGCGAAGGACGCGTACAGCGACGGCCGCGACATCCCGGACTCCGCCGCGATGTCCGACAGGGTGACCTTGCGGTAGCCGTGCCGGTGAAAGAGGCGCACGGCCGCCTGGACGATCTTTGCTTCCTTGGGATCCATGACGTGAGCGGATGGGCGGACCAGTCGTTTACACTTGACGAAATATGTAAAACCGTTAAACTACTTTACACATCGTGTCAGCCTGTAAACTATCGGATCGGGGGAGCTCATGGAAGGTACCGCTCTACACGCAGGCGCCACGCGTCCGGCCCGTGGATACGCCGCGCTGGAGCAGGGCGGCAGCATCGTCCCGTGGTCGTTCGAGCGGCGCGCCGCGCGGGCGCAGGACGTGGTCGTCCGCATCCTCTACTGCGGCGTGTGCCACAGCGACATCCACTCGGTCAACAAGTGGGGCAACGAGTATCCCCTGGTGCCCGGCCACGAGATCGTGGGCGAGGTGATGGAGGTGGGCGCGGAGGTCACCCGCTTTGCGCCGGGCGAGACGGTGCTCATCGGCACCATGGTGGACTCGTGCCGCGAGTGCGACCGGTGCCGGGACGAGATGGAATCGTACTGCGAGCGCTTTCCCACCCTCACCTACGACGGCACGGACCGCGTGGACGGCACCCGCACCCGCGGAGGCTACTCCGACGTGTACGTGGCCGACGAGCGGTTCGTCTACCATCTGCCGGCCGGTCTGGACCCGGCCGCCGCCGCGCCCCTGCTGTGCGCCGGGATCACGACGTACTCGCCCCTGCGCAACTGGGACGTGGGGCCGGGCAAGACGGTGGGGATCATCGGGATCGGCGGGCTGGGGCACCTGGCCATCAAGTTCGCGCGGGCCATGGGCGCGCACGTCGTGGCATTCACCACCTCGCGCGCCAAGACCGATGAGGCGCTGGCGCTCGGCGCGCACGAGGTGGTGCTGTCCCGCGACGAGGC
>DASQZE010000489.1:0-5530 GCA_035638875.1 Longimicrobium sp. | reverse complement strand
CCATCGTGGACTCCCACGCGCAGACCGAGGTGCTGGTCGCCCTTTCCGCCGAAAGCCGCGAGGCCGTGGACGCCATGGTGAACGCCGCGCTGGCAGCCGGCGGCTCGCCCGCGAACGATCCGCAGGACCACGGCTTCATGTACGGCTGGAGCTTCCAGGACCCGGACGGCCACATCTGGGAGGTGATGTGGATGGACCCCGGCCACGTCCAGCCGCAGTAGCCGGACGGGCAAACCGCGAGCCTGCGCGCGGTCGTTCGGCCGCCCCGCGGCCGCGTGCCAGGTGACGCCCTGCTCCCCGCGGCCGATGCAGTCCGCGGGCGTGCGCGGGAAACGTCCGAGGGGCGCAACGAATACGACCTTGCGCGCAATCGCTTGCGGCGCAGGCGTCTATGGCCGCTGTACGCGTTGCGTTTCTCGGTATTCCGCATATCTTTACCGCGTCGTGCGTTTGCCGCGCGAGGTCCTTCCGCAGCTCTCCGGGCAAGCTCTCGTGTGCCCACCGGCTTCCTCATCAACGATCGTTCTCGGAGCTCCCCCATGAATACCTGGTTCCGTCCCGCCGCCCTCGCGCTGGCGTTCTTCGCGGCCACGAGCGTCGCCGACACCGCCGCCGCGCAGTCCGACATCCTGATGCGGCTGCGTTCCGGCAGCCCCGCCGGCGACCGCGTGCGCGTGGACAGCGCCGGCGGGATCGTGGCGCTGGGTACGCTCGGCATCGGGCTCATGCCTGCCTCGGGCCCCGGCTACCGGATGATGTGGCTGCCCTACTTCGGCGCCTTTCGCGCCGGCAGCACGGACGACGGCGGCGCGGGGTCGTTCTGGGACTTCGCGAACATCGGCTTCTTCTCCTGGGCGGGCGGCAACCGCACTACCGGCAAGGGCTACGCGAGCATGGTGATGGGCGAGGACCTGAACGTCACGGGCAACTACTCCACCGCGTTCGGCAGCGACTCCGAGGTCAGCGGCCAGTACTGCTTGACCGCCGGCGACGACAACCGGTGCACCTCGTCGTACGGCCACGCGGTGGGCTTCACGAACACCGCGGCCGGCATCGCCGCCATCGCGCTGGGCTACCGCACCACGGCCGACGGCGACTACTCCGTCGCCCTGGGCTACCGGGCCAGCACCAACGGCCGCACGGGCTCGTTCGTGTTCGCCGACGCCAGCACCACCGACTCTGCCGAGGCCGCGGCCAACTACGAGTTCCTGGCGCGCGCGGCCGGCGGCTTTCGCTTTCGCACCAACGCCACCATGACCACGGGCTGCAACATCGCCGCGGGCACGGGCACCATGACCTGCAGCTCCAGCAGGACGTTCAAGGAGAACTTCCGCCCCGTGGACGGCGAGGACATCCTGATGCGCCTGCGCCGCGTGCCGGTGAACTACTGGAACTACCGCGAGGAGCAGCGCGGCGTGCAGCACATCGGCGCCTTCGCCGAGGACTTCGCGGCGGCGTTTCCCGTGGGCAGCGATTCGATGGCCATCTCGCACCTGGATGCCGACGGCGTGAACATGGCCGGCATCAAGGCGCTGGACGCGCGGACCGAGCGCCAGGCGCAGGAAATCCAGGCGCTGCAGGGTGAGCTGGCGGCCGAGCGCCAGGCCCGCGCCGAGCTCGAGGCCCGCATCGCCCGCCTGGAGGCGCTGCTGGCCGTGCCCCGGTAACGGCGGATCGGCTCCACACCATGGGAAGAACCCGGCGCGAGCGAATGGCTCGCGCCGGGTTCTTTACGTTCATCCTGGATCTCGCACCGGCTCCCCAGGATGGGCGGCGCCTGACTGGTCACGGGTGGACGGCGCTGGCCGGGATTGCCCGTCCCACAAAGCCCGGAATCCCGCCGCGATCAGGGCCCTTTCGTTCCGCCCTCGCGCAGCCGCTCGCACGCGCGCACGATGGTTTCGCGGACGGCGCCGGTCGCCGCCTCGGACTGCCGCATGCAGTGCGCGTATTCGTCGTCCGGGGAGTTCTCGGCGGATTTGCGCGGCGGGCTGTCCTCCACCACCCCCGCGGCCCGGCGGGCCTGCTCCGCCGTGGACTTTGCTTCGCGCCGCACCTCGTTCACGGCGCGCACCGAGTCTGCGGCGATCCGGCGGAGCTCGGCCCGGCTCGGTGCGGGCGCGTCCCCGGCCGGTGCGTTCGGCGAGGGAGGCGGGCGTTCGCGGTCTGCGCACGCTCCCGCGCCCAGCACCAGGGCGGCCGTGAGCAGCGGGAGCAGCAGCGGGCGATGGGGCATCGGTCGTCAGCGGGCGCGGGTGGAGGCATGCCGGGAATCGAAATCACGCCAACTGTAGCCACGGCCGGCGAGCGGCGAAAGCGTGCCGCGTGGCTCGCTGCCTGATCCCGGATTGGGATGTGATCGGCCAACTCCGAATGAGGCGCTGAATCTTCTGCCCCCGCCGGAGTGTACTCTCCTGCGGATGGATAGGGTCAGTCGCCCGTCCCCACGGCAGGCAGGTCGTGCTGCAATGGCGGACGGTTTATATTGAAGGGGGTCAAACGACCCTGTGCACGGCCCCCGCGCGCACGCACATTGGCTGCGCGGTCCGGAGCATCATCCCTTCGAACAGCACCTCGCCGGTCTTCAGCATTCTCGTACCGGCGCACGCGCAAACTGACCATGATCGCGAATTTGTTGATAGCCGGGATGGGCATCCTCTTCGTCGCCGGCCTCCTTTCCCGCAAGCGGATCCAGGCCGTCCGGCGCACGCGCGCGATGCAGGCGCTGGCCCGGCGGATGGGCTGGAGCTTTCAGGCCGCACCGCCGCTGGACATCGTCCCGGACCGCAAGCGCCTGGAGCTGTTCAGCGTCCAGATGCATCAGCGGATGCGCAACCATCTTTCCGGCGCGGTGGGGGAGTACCGGATTGCCGTGTTCGACCTGGAGTACTCCACGACGGACGGCGACGGGATCCAGGGGTGGGAGCAGACGGTGGTGCACGTACAGTCCACGCGCCTGCGCCTGCCGGCGTTCACCGTGCGGCCGGAGCGCGTCTATCACCGCACGGGCGACGGCGTCGGGGGCGGCGACATCGATTTCGCCGAGGACGCGGACTTCTCGCGCGCGTACCAGCTGCGCGGCGCGGACGAGGGCGCCATCCGCGGCGCGTTCGGCGCGGAGGTGCGCGCGGCGTTCCACCGCCGCCTGGGCACGTCCGTGGACGGGGAGGGGAGCGAGCTCTTCATCTGGCGCCGCGGCGAGCTCACGGCCCCGGACGACGTGGCCGTCCTGGTGCAGGCGGCCGTGGACCTGGCGGGGCAGCTGCGCGGCAACGCCGAGTACCAGCTCGCCGGCCGCCCGTACGGCAACCACGGCTCGCGCCCGTCCGCGCGCGACGCGCGAATCCCTGCCCGGCGGCGCAACGACGGCTTCTACGACCTGTTCTAGGCAGGCCTGCAATAGTGGATGAGAATCGGCCGACGATCCGCGAAGGATCGCCGGCCGGTTCTCGTTTGTCAGGGCAAGCGCGCGCCCTGGACCGCGCGTCCGTTCTGGTGCAGGGTGGCGCTGGTCGCACGTCCGCCTTCCACCGTGAAGACGAAGCGGATGCGGTCGTCGGCGGTGGGGATGAATGTGAACGCGTGGTCGCCCTGGGCGCGCAGCCGCGTGACGGATTGCCCCGCGGGTTGCGCCATCAGCCGCCCGTCCTGCACGAACACGCGCACCTCCAGCGTCCTGCCCCCCGCCTGCAGCGCGTACGTACCCTCGTACACCGCCATCTGCACCGCCGTCAGCGGCAGGTCGAGCACCTCGGGCGCGACGGGGGCCGCCGGCATCGTGGCGTCGCTCACCCGGCGCGCCGTCTGCTCCGTCCCACCCAGGTCCAGCACCAGCCCGCCCACCGCCCCGGACGCGTCGCGCGTGAAGCGCACGCGCCACGGCGCCCGCTTGAGGTAGAAGGTGGAATCCGACTCCGCGTACATCCGGAACCGCACGTTGCCGCCCACGCGGACCGTCATCGTCCCGTCGTCCTCAAGCCGCACGATCATGGGCCGGCCAGGCGCCACCTCGTACGTCCCCGGGTAGCGCGCCAGCACGTCCCGGGCGACACGCACCTCCGGCAGGGACAGCGGCGCGCCGCGCATCATGAAGTCCGCGGCGAAGTCGTCTTCGAAGCCGCCCGTGTTGGTGAGCATGACGATGCCCGTGCGCCGCTCCGGGTCGAAGCCGATGTAGGTGTTGAAGCCGCCCGTGCCCCCGCTGTGCGAGAGGATCGTCCGCCCGCCGGCGTCGCGGACCGACCAGGTCAGCCCGATCGCCTGGCCGCTGGCGAAGGTGTGCTGCACCTGCTGCGCCTGGCGGATGGCGCGCCCCAGGGCGTTGTCCGGCGGGGTGAGCTGCGCGCGCAGGTACAGCAGCATGTCCTCTACGTTGGCGCGCAGCCCGCCCGCGCCGGCGATGGCCTCGCCGGCGTCCCAGTACGGTGCTTGGCGGCCGCTGGAGTGCCGCCCCTTGGCCAGCCACGCCGCGATCTCGCCTTCGCGCTCGTAGCTCGTCATCCGCATGCCCAGCGGCTCCACTATGCGCTCGCGGATGAGCTCTTTTACGCTGGTGCCTGCCGCGCGCCCCAGCGCGATGCCCAGCAGTCCCACGCCCAGGTTGGAGTACTCGTACTCCGCCCCGATGTCGCGCCGCAGCTCGTGGCCGTTGAGAAAGTCGTAGACCGTCTGCACGCTGTACTGCGCGTACGGGTTGCCCGTGTCCGCGGGGACGAAGTTGTTGGGCACCCGGGGCAGGCCGCTGCGGTGCGTGGCCAGGTCCAGCAGCGTGATCTGCCGCCCGTTGCGCGTGGGGACGCGCACGCCCTCCGGCATGTACTGTTGGACCGGATCGTCCAGCTTGACCTCGCCGCGGGCCACCATGTCGGCCAGGAGGGTGCCCGTGAACGTCTTGTTGATGGACCCGATTTCGAACACCGTCTGCCGTCCCAGGGGCCGCGTGCCTTCGCCGGCGCTCCCGTGGGAGAGGATGCGCGTGGACCCGTCCGGCTCCAGGATGCCCACGACGATCCCCGGCGTCGCGCCGTCCTCCACGAGGTAGCGCAGCATCACCTGGAGGTCCGCGTCCGACGGAAAGAGCGACGCGCTGGCGGAGGCCGGAGCGGAGGCCGCCGTCTGCCGCGGGGCCGATTGCGCGTCCGCGTGCGGCGTGACGGGGCCCGTGAGCAGCGCGGCGGCGGCGAGGGCGGGGAGAAGCGCGGGCAATCGCTTGGTGAACATCGATCTGCGGGGTAGGGGATTGGGATGGCTGCGGATGGAGGCCGTCCCCCCTACGCGGGTACGTCGCGCCCGGATTCAGCCGTGCCGGAACCGCGTGCCGATGGGGAGCGAGGCACCGGATTCCGCCGTCCGATAAGACAGGAACCGTGCCCATCGTGGCCTGCTTTCCCATCCCCGTCGCTGGATGGTGGTTACGCCGGATCGAGCCCGCGCCTTGCTCCGCGCGCCCTGTGCGATTCTGGGATGAATGCCCGGAATCGCGCACTCTCTCGCGAGTAGATCCGAGTTGTGGGAATCCGGAGCCGGCCTG
>DASQZE010000488.1:0-6253 GCA_035638875.1 Longimicrobium sp. | reverse complement strand
CCCGCTGATTCCGCCGACTCTGCTGATCCGGAGGACTCGGCCGATGCGGTGGATTCCGACGCCGGCCGCAGCGCCGCCGCGATCTCATCCACCGTCGCACGCGCGCCGCGGCCGACCCCGATGAGCGTGGCGGATGCAAATCCCGTCCAGTTGCCGTATCCCACCAGCCACAGCCGGGGCTCGCGCGCGGACCGTGTTCCCTGCACCGCCACCCGGCCGTCCGCCTCCACCACCCCCAACGGACGCAGGTGCTCCAGCGCGGGCCGGTAGCCCGTGCACCAGACGACCGCATCCACCGCCTCCTCGCGCCCGTCCGGCCACACGACGCCGCGCTCCGTCATCCGCACGAACGGACGCGCGGCATGCAGCACGCCGCGGTCTCGCGCGTCGCGCACGGACGGCACCATCACGATGTCGCCCAGGTCCGCGCGCGGGGGCGGCGGGCGGCCTTCCTTGAGCGCCCGGTACAGCTCCGTCGCCTGGCCGAAGAGGTAGCGGCCGTCCACGTGGTCGGGGAGAAAGCGCGGCTCCGTGAGCGTGACCCACGTCGCATCCGCCACCTGCGACACCTCCGCCAGGATCTGCGCGCCCGAGTTGCCGCCGCCCACGATCACCACGCGCTTGCCCGCGAACTCCGCCAACGACCGGTACTCCGCGGAGTGCATCTGCAGCCCCCGAAACGATGCCCGGCCGGGGATCACGGGGCGGATGGGATACGCCCAGCTCCCCGTGGCGCTCACGACCGCATCCGCCGTCCACGCCCCGCCGTCCGTGTCGATGCGGAACCGGCCGCCCTCCCGCGTCACCGCGCGGACGTGAACGGGGCGCTGGATGGGGAACCCGTAGCGCGCCTCGTACTGCGCGAGGTAGCCGATGGCTTCGTCCCGCGTGGGATACTCATCCGTGCCGCCGGGCATCAGCCATCCCGGCAGCGAGCTGAACCGCGCGGGGGAGAAGAGCCGCAGCCCGTCCCACGCCCGCTGCCATGCGCCGCCCGGCAGCGCCTGGTCGTCCAGGATGATCCACGAGAGATCGGTGCGGCGCAGGTAGAAGCCCATCGCCAGCCCCGCCTGCCCGCCCCCGATCACCACCACCTCGCGATGCCGCCCGGAATCCGTCATCCGCCCCGTGTGTGATGCGTGCGATACGGCCGATCCGTGCTTCGGATTGCGGGAAGGCTATCAGGCGCGTGGGTGGATCGGAAGGGGGACGGCGCACTCCGGGATCGGTGATGGAGGCCTGGGCCGATCCCGGGCAGAGCGAATGAATTCGCCGCAACGAACACACGAAGTCCGCCTGCGCGGACTCCCGTCACGGGCGAAGTGCCTCGCATGAGGGAGAGGATCGTGCACGGGTCGGGGGCGGAGTTTACCCGCTCAGGGTGGACGGCTGCCGGTCATGCCGGATCAGCATCCTTCCATGCGGCAGCGTATGGGTTCCCGGGGTTCGCGGGAGTGGCGGAAGGGGCTATCTTCGTGCGCCGTTTCACCCGTCGCCGAGAGAGCCCGTGCAGCAACCGACACCGACCGTGTTCCATTCGCCCGCCCATGGCTGACCCGCGGCGCAACCAGGCGATCGCGGCCACGCCGGAACTGGGCGGCGAGGTCGCGGGGATCGAGGTGGAGGGCGACGCGCCGGCGGGCGGACCGCGCTTTCCCCTGGGGATGCGGTACATGGCCGTGGCGGCGCTGGCGTTCAGCGTGATGAGCCTGCTGGTAAAGGTGGGCGGCCAGCGGCTCCCCAGCCAGCAGATGGTGGCCGTGCGTGCCGTCATCACCCTGGTGCTGAGCATTTGGGCCGTGCGGGCGGCGGGCGTGTCGCCGTGGGGCTCCCAGGACAAGCGCGGGCTGCTGATCCTGCGCGGCGCGGTGGGGTTCCTGGCGCTGTCGTGCTTCTACCACTCCATCGTGCACCTGCCGCTGGCCGACGCGACGGTGATCCAGTACACCAATCCCGTGTTCGCCGGGCTCCTGGCCGTGCCGTTTTTGGGCGAGCGGCTGCGGCGGCGCGAGGTGGTGTCCGTGGTGGTGAGCATGGCGGGCGTGGTGCTGGTGACGCGGCCGTCGTTTCTCTTTGGCCAGGGCCACGCGCTGCCCCCCATGACGGTGGCCATCGGCCTGGCGGGCGCCCTGTGCAGCGCAACCGCGTACATCACGGTGCGCAAGCTGGGCGCGACGGAGCAGCCGGCCGTCATCGTCTTCTACTTCTCGCTGGTCTCCGTCTTCGCCGCCGTGCCGACGGCACTGCCGGGCGCTCTGTGGCCCACGCCCACGGAGTGGCTGGTGCTGCTGGGGATCGGCGTCACCACGCAGCTGGGGCAGATCGCGCTGACGCACGGGCTGCGGCTGGAGCGCGCCGGCCGCGCCACGGCCACGGCGTACCTGCAGATCGTGTTCGCGGCCGTGTGGGGCGTCATCTTCTTCACCGAGCTGCCGGATTGGGGCACCTTCCTGGGGGCCACGCTGATCATCGGCAGCACGCTGGCCCTCGCCCGCCGCAGCGCCCCCAAGCCCGAGCGGAGCTGAGCGCGAGTGCGGGGCTACCGGCGAGGGGAGCAGGCGCGAGCCGTCCAAAACAGTACGTCCCGGGCAGGATCGTGCCGGCGGTAGGATTGCGAGAGGCCCCATCCGAGCGTCAGCCGGGGCGGAGCCCGTGCGGAGCCCGTGCAGATTGGCGAGCCCCCATCCTGAGCGGATGAATCCGCCGCTGGGAAAGCCATAAACCCCGTCTCGGCTCGCGTGCGCTCGCCGAACGGGGCTTCAGCTGCGTACGGACACCGGCGGACGGAAATCCGCCTCAGTCCCCGGCAATTCGCCCGTGCCGGACCTGTCGGCGAAGGCCGACATCGCGGGTTCACTGCCGCGAAGCCGCGAATTCATTCGCCGGGTCGCGGACTCCGCCTCACGACGAGGACCTCCAGCGCGCACGGCACCCATCCGACGGAACCCCGCCTTCCGCCACGGCACTCCACCCGTGCCGGACCCGTCGGCGAAGGCCGACATCACGTTTCCGGTGCCGCGACTTCAGTCGCCCGGTTTCGGGCTCCGCCTACCGGTGCGTTGGGTCCGCCATTGATCGACGATTTCACCTGTGTCCCCAAAAGATCAGGAGGCATCCGCTGAAAAAGCAGACACCTCCTGAAAGGGTCGAACGCAGGAGCGCTTCAGGGGACGGGAGCACCGCCCGCGCCTCCGGTGACGACGATGATGAGCTTACCGGCCGCGCGCTCCTCCTGGGTCCTTAGGATTTGGATCGCGACACCCGCGAATCTGTACAATTCCCATGGCCCGGTCAAGCGCGTTCACTTCGCGCCACCGTGCGGGCACCTTACCGGTCGCGCTGCTTGCGATACGCGTCGTGGGGGTGGCTGCGGTGCCACTCCATCTCCGCGTCCGTGACGGGGCGGATGAGGATGTCGGACGCCAGCCAGATGCTGTGCCCGAACGGGTAGAACAGGAACGGCGCGACTACGGCCAGCCCCAGGCTGATCCACGTGATGGAATCCCACGGCACGTCCGGCCAGCGCACGATCGTGAATCCCACCACCGCCAGCACCACCAGGAACTCGGCGAGCACCAGGTTGAACATCATGGCGCCGAGAAAGAAGTCCTCCTCGCCGCGCTCCGTCCGCAGCCCGCACGCGGGGCACGTGCGCTTCATCTTCATCCACGTGCCCTTGATGCGCCCCTCGCCGCAGTGCGGGCAGCGCAGGCGCAGCGCCCGGCCGTACAGCCGCAGCCCGCGGCCCTCGCTCACCCGCGCCGGGTACTGCCGCGCCGCCGGGTCATGGTCCGCCGTCATCATCGATCTGTCGTTCCCGTCGCGGAAAATCTCAGTGGTGAAACAAGATACCCCGCTCCGCCGGACGCCGTCGTCGGGGAATGCCTGATCCGCCGTACGACATGTCCGCACGCGCCGAGCGCGGACGGTTGCGCGACGAAGAGCCCCGTCCGCCGCTTTCGCGCGCCGAACGGGGCTCGATCACACGGAAAAGAAATGGCCGGAGGCGGCGTCCACGAGGCAGGGCGACCTCCCAGCCGATGCAGAGCGAATGAATTCGCCGCAACGACTACACGAAGTCCGCCTGCGCGGACTGTCCGTCGCGGGCAGGTGCCACGCCGGCGGGCGGATCGTCTTGCGGTTGAGGCAGTTGAAGCCCTGTTCGTGGCGCGCCTCGGCGCGAGACAGGGCTTACCGCTGTCCCAGCGGAGGCTTTAGCCGCTCAGGCTCGATGCCGGCTTTCCGCCTTCCGATCCGCATCCCGCCTCTCCCCAATCCGATCTCGGCCGCCTACACGTCCAGCCGCTCCACGTGCACGGGCTCGCCCCACAGGCGATGGACCACGGGCGCCACCTCGGCGGGATCGCCCGTCGTCAGCAGGCGGAACGAGCCGGTGCCGGCGCGCTCCAGGGCGGCGCTCTCGGCCAGGATCTGGCGCGTGCGGCGGGCGATGGCCTCGCTGCTGTCCAGCAGCCGCACGTTTGGCCCCATCGCCCGCTGGATGGCATCGCGGACGAAGACGTAGTGCGTGCACCCCAGCACCACGGTGTCCACCCCCGCCTCGCGCAGCGGCGCCACGTAGTCCTCCATCCGCGCCTCCAGCTCCGGCCCGCCCAGCATCCCCTCCTCCACCAGGTCCGCCAGGCCGGGACAGGGGTCGCGCACCACCTGCACGCCGTCCGCGTAGTTGTCCACCAGCCGCTGAAAACGCGCGGAGCGGATGGTGCCCTGGGTCGCCATCACCCCCACCCGGCCGACCTTCGTCTCGCGGATGGCGGGCTTGAGCGCCGGCTCCAGGCCGATGATGGGGATGGCCAGCCGCTCGCGCAGGGCCTCCAGCGCCGCCCCGGACGCCGTGTTGCACGCCACCACGAGCACCTTGGCCCCCTGCGACTGGATCCACCCGCCAATGGCCAGCGTGCGGGCGCGCACCTCCTCCTCGCCGCGGTCGCCGTAGGGGACGTACGCCGTGTCGGCCACGTACAGCAGGTGCTCGGCGGGGAGGGCGCGGCGGATCTCGCGGGCCACGCTCAGCCCGCCCACCCCCGAGTCGAAGACGCCGACGGGACCCGTCACGGCCCGCCCAGGGGAATGGTGGCCTGCAGCTGCACGGCGCCGTCCGGGGTCGGCACGGCGTTCACGTGCACGTCGAAGTCCTGCAGGTGCGCGGCCACGAACGCGTCCGCGCCGGAGAAGAAGAGCCAGAAGATGGAGAGCGTGAGCCAGTCCTCGCGCTGGTTCTGCCGGTCGCGCACCAGGGGATCGATCTGCCCGGGCTCCAGCAGCCCCGTTTCGCGGGCGATGCGCTCGCCGTCGCGCGCCTCGCCCAGCTTGCGGTTGGACTTGATGAGCATCCACAGGCTCCCCGCCTCCAGGGCGAAGTAGACGCCGCCGCGCCCCGTGGCGCCCAGCTCGCTCTGCCCCCAGCCGGGGATCACCAGGGAGCGCAGGAACGCGCCGCGCGGCGAGATCTCCTGCAGGGTGTCCGGCTGCACGGGCACCGTGTCGCCGGAGACGACGAGCGGCGCGCGCGCGGTGTCGGCCGCGGGCGGCGCGCGGTCCTGCGCGGCCGCCGCGCGCGGAAGGGCGCACAGGACGAGCGCGAGCAGGACGGTTCGTAGGGCCGGATGGATCGGCATGGATCTCGGTGGATGCGCCAGGTCGTGTCGGGCTGCGCTGCGCCGTGCAATCGGCGGTCCGCGTCCCCCGCCCCCCCGGTCCTCCCCGGCACACTGCGCCGGGAGAAGAGGAGAAGAGCGTTCCAGGGACAGAAACTAGCGAGGAAGACGAGGACCGCGCGAGGGGGAGGGCGGCAGCCGGCCCGGAGCGCCGGGGGTCAGCCCCGGCGGGCCGCCCGGCAGACCGCGTCCAGGCCTCGGTCGTAGTGGCCGTCCGCCTGCGGCACGGCCCACGCCTGCGACGCGGGGCGGTTGCTGGCCAGCTGCCGTCCCTCCAGGTACGTGGTGCGGGCGATGAGCCGCGTGCGCCGCGCAGCGCAATCGAAGTCCATCTCGTACACCACCGCGTCCAGCGGGTCCTGCGGAACGCCGTCGACCCTGGGGGTGATGGGCTGAAAGTACTCGATGCGGAAGCGGCCCCGCAGCGCGCCGTTCCCGCGGCCGCGTACGGTCGTATCCACCGCCATGCGCAGGAACGGGGTCATGCTCACGGTCGTGAACCCCGCCGGCTGCGGCGGCTCTCCGGCGCGCCGGCCCATCTCGTCGTACCACCCCGGCCCCTGCCATCCCACCTG
>DASQZE010000487.1:0-2084 GCA_035638875.1 Longimicrobium sp. | reverse complement strand
GTCGCCCGGCTGCACCCACGGCACGCCGATATCGCCGCGGGACAGGTCCGTGACCCAGTGCCGGGCGAAGATCTTCTCCGCGATGGTCATGGGCCGCGAGCGCCGGCCGTGGCTGGATCCGTCTGGTGCGCCCTGCGAGTCGGTGCCCACGTTGCTGGTGGAGGTGGCGACGAACTGGGCCGCCGCGTAGTCCACGCCCGTGCCGGGGCCGGGGCCCGGCTCGTTGTCCGCGCCGCTGCCGCGCAGCGCCGCCACGTCGTCCGCGGCGGGGCCCACGGTGCCGGGCTGGTCGTGGTGGCAGCTGATGGGCGGCGTCTGCACGGTGCCCTGCAGGCGCGCCACGTTGTAGTTGAACAGCCCGTCGTGCTCGATGATGCCGCGGGTGATCTCGTCGGCGCCGTCCGTGAACTCGCTCAGGGCAATGCTCTCGCCCCGGCGGATGCGGTCGACGAGCTCGAAGTTCGTGCTGGTGAGCACGCCCAGGTTCTGGCAGTTTTCGCGGTAGATGCGCTCGATGTTCTCGGCGATGACGATCTTGATGCCGGCCATCATCTCGGCGTACGGGCTCTGCTCGCGCGAGCTGCCCTTGCCGCGCCGCTTGCCCGAGACGCTCGCGACGAAGTTGCCCTTCTTGACGGAGCCCTGCTTGATGGGGAACTCGTTCCCCGCCTTGAGCCCCAGGTACGGGAACTCGCCCAGCGTCTCGTCGAAGTAGTAGCAGATGTACGCGGGCGTGATCTCGTCCGTGGAGATGTTGTCGCGCAGCAGGGCGCGCATCTCGTCCGTGAGCTCCACGTCCTCGCCCTCCAGCTGGCGCCGCACGAGGTCGGGATCGTCGAGCAGGAACAGGACGCGCCCATGAACGCGCACCTCGGGAGGCAGCTTTTCGATGGGGCGCGTGAGCAGCGACTTGATCATCGGCGCGCTTGAAGGATAGGGCGGGCGAGGAGCCCCGCGAGTTTCGTTCACGGGAATGTGCAATGGGGAAAAATGGCATCCCGCGGCCCCTGCGGCAACCCGCGCGCCCGCATGCGGATGGAGGCGCATGCGGAGCGGTCGCGGACGCATCGGTCCACCCGCAGAGAGCGAGGCCGGGCCCCGGGAACGGGGCCGGCCTCGTCCATCATCCTCCGGAACGCCTGGCGGTCAGCAGGTCAGGTTCAACGAACAGCCGGCGAGGTCGCAGGTGGGGCCCATGCACGAGCCGCCGCAGCTGTCCCCCACGGTGGGCTCGCACGGCGGGCCGCAGCTGGGCTCAACGCAGTCCGTCGGCCAGCAGGAGCCGCAGTAGGAAAGCCCCTGCGACTGGCACTCCTCGTTCGTGCCGCCGGCGGCGCGCACGGTGCCGCGCAGAGGGGCGGGGCGCGCCGTCGTCTCGAACGACTGCACGGACAGCGTATCCAGGTCGAGCGCGATTTTGTTCATGGTGAGCTTGGTGTCGGGAGGGGATGGAAACGTTGCTGCGGATGTCCCATCATGTGCGTGGCCGGTCCCGTGAGCAAGCGTTTCGTGAGGCCGCTCGCCCGCGGCGCATCGTGAGCGTGGAGGCCAGGATGTGCTGGCCTGCGGGCGAACTGGCGCGATGATGACAAAGGGGCCGGCGGGCGGGCTTGCGTTCCGGGGCGAAAGGGAGTAATCTGCCCAGTGTCGCAAAAGCCTTTTGTTACGGATTTTACACCGGCGGACGAGCCGATGCTCGGCGGAGGCGCATGCCTCGGCCTGAGTTGGGCGTGCCCATCGGTGCGATCCGGAGAGAGGCCGAGCGGGCCCGCGATGCCACTTCGCTGCGCTGCGTCGCGCGTGAGATCGGCATCACACCCATGGGGCTGCGCTACTTTCTGCTAGGCCAGGGAAAGCAGCAGGCGAGCACCGTCCGCAAGCTGAACGAGTGGTACGTACGGCGTATGGCCACGCGCCCGCCGGAAGGTGAGGATGAGGCGCGTGCTGCGCTCACGATTCTCGCCGCATATTATCCGCAAGCACAGCGGCTCCGTGTGCTGAACCGGGTTCTCGACTCCATGGAGCGGGAATTCCGGGACAGCGGAATGGAGACGCCTGCGTGGCTTCCCAAGCTCCGGTCCGAG
>DASQZE010000486.1:0-23986 GCA_035638875.1 Longimicrobium sp. | reverse complement strand
CGGAAATCCTGGGCACCACGATCCAGCAGAGCGCCTGGGCAACGGTCTACCGCATCTCGGCCAAGCTCCGCGACGCTCCCGGCGTGCTTCACTCGACTCTCGCGTCCATCGCGCGGCACGGCGGCAACATCGTAAACCTGGACAGCACATCCACGGACCAGGAAAGCATTCACGAGGTCGAGATCGTGGTGGATTTCGCGAGCTTGAGCAAATCGTCCAATGCGGACGACGACCTCTCGGATGAGATCGAGGGCCTGCTGCTCGCGGATTGCGCGTTGCACATCGTGGAAGAAAAAGGCGGCCGCTTCGCATTGCGCGTCACACCGCACGCAGGACTGCGCCGCCTGGACACCAACCTGCGGCGCCTGCGCAGCAACCGATACACCTCGCTGGTGCAGGACGCGCAGGTCGAGGAACACGGCCGGATCGTCCTGGACGAGCCGATCAAGCACGTGCTGCGCAGCTACACGCGTGCGGGCGAGCCTGCGACCATGGATGTTCCGATCTCCTATTTCGTCTCGTCCGATACCAAGTCCCGGCTGTTCCGCATCACGCTCATCCCCGATCCCGAGCAGATCACCTGGTGTGCCATCCGCCACAACGATCGCCCCGGTGCGCTCTCCGCGATCACCGATGCGATCCGCACTTCGGGGCTCACGGTGCTGTCCGGGCTGAACCGCGTGCAGCGGCACCAGGGACGAAGCTGGTTCGAGGTGATCCTTTCCAAGGAGAACTGGAAAGGGGCGCACCACTCGGCGGAGCAGCGGCGCGACGAGGTGCAGGCGGCACTGCAGAAGTACTCGTTCGGAGAAGAGTTCGGCCCGGAACTGTACTTTGACCGCAAGCAGGCTGACGAGGCCATGCGCACCCCGGCCAAGGACGACGCCACGGCGGCCGCCTGGTACCTGGAGCGCACCCAGGGGATCGAGGAATGGCTCAGCGAGAAGGAAGGATTGCTCAGCGAGTCCATGGCCGGTGCGTCCAGCGACGAGGCTGCCGTATCCACCTCGGCCTACATGTCGGCACTCGCGCTCGGCATCAAGAAGGTAAGGGCGTCGCGAGGACACATTCGTCCCCGCGTATTTCTTTCGGTGGAGTTCTCCAAGGTCAACCAGGAGCGCATCGAGACGGCGCGGGAATGCTGCGTTACGCGCGGCATAGACTTCGTCGTGGTGCAAGGCACCGAGGAGCAGCCCGTGATCCGCGACGAAGTACTGAGCCGCATCGGCAGCGCGACGCACTTCATCGGGCTGTGGGCCCCCTCGGAAAAGGACCCCGCCAGCAAACGTTGCTCCCCGTGGCTTTCGTGGGAGCTCGGCGTGGCAAGCGCCCACCGCATGCCGTATGGAATCGTGGTGGAGAAAGGCACCAACACCATGGATTTTGCCCACATCCACGGCGAGCGGTTCCACTTTACGTTCACGGCAGACCAGCCCGGGAGCTTTCGGCGGGAGTTCCAGCGCTGCCTCGATGTGGTGCTGCGCAGTCAAACGGTCCATCCGGTGCGAGCACTCTCCACGTAATCGACCCGGCACCTGCGGGTCAGCATAATACCCGGCCCGGGTGAGTGCGTGAGCCGATCGCACGATCTACTCGCCATTCCGTCGCAGGATTGTCATCGACGAGGCCCGCCGGTGGGTTGACGGCCCTGTCCGCATCATCGTCCCGCGGGAATTGATCTTCGCCGGATGAGATGTCGATCCGCGCCCTCCCCGTTCGTCTATCGATACGGAGTGCAGGAATGCGAATCACGTCAACGACGGAGCAGAACGATGGCCGATGAGATGATGCAGCGCCCCTCGGTGGTGCCGTACCTGATGGTCCGCGGCGCCAGCCAAGCACTCGACTGGTATGCGCGCGCGCTCGGCGCCGAGGAGATCATGCGCATGCCGGCGGAGGGCAGCGACAAGCTCATGCACAGCGAGATGCGCATCAACGGGGGCACGGTGTACATGTCCGACGAGTTCCCCGAGTACGGCGCTTCCCTGGGCGACGGCCCGCGCGGGGTAACCGTCTTCCTGGCGGTAGACGACGCGGACCACTGGTACGATCGCGCGGTGGAAGCCGGCGCGACGGTGCGGATGGAGATCGCCGACCAGTTCTGGGGCGACCGCTTCGGCGAGGTGATCGACCCCTTTGGCCACAGCTGGGCCTTCGCCTCGCCCCTGGCGAAGAACAGCTGAGCCGGACGCACTCGGCGGGGCTCCGTCGGTGGAGCCCCGTGTGAGTGCGTGAGTGCGGGCGCCGACGCTCGCGCTGCACCGAAGCATCCGCCCACGCCGCAAACTGTCATTCCGAGGAAGGGCGCCCAACGGCACTCGCCCGTGCACGATCCGTTGGCGCCGACCGAGGAATCTACTCGCCCGCCATCTGGACCTGCTTCGCGACGGCACCCGCCCTTCGCCCGTCCCCCATCCACCGAAAACCCGCCCATGGACCCCAACAACCCCATCGTCCTGCTCTGCGTGGAGGGCATGAAGGCCGAGGGCGCCGGCCGCCACGACGAGGCCCGCGCCCTCTTCACACAGGCATGGGAGGCGCACACGGACGCTTGGGAAGCGTGCATCGCCGCGCACTACCTCGCCCGGCACCAGCCCACGCCCGAAGACACGCTGCGCTGGAACCAGGTGGCCCTGGACCGCGCGAAGGACGTCACGGATGATCGCGCGGACGGCTTTTACCCGTCGCTGTACCTGAACCTGGGGCACTCCCACGAGCAGCTCGGCAACCTGGCCGAAGCCCGCTTCCTCTACGACCTCGCCGCCGCCGAGTCCGCCGCGTTGCCGGAAGATCGCTACGGCGGAATCGTGCAGCAGGGCATTGAGAAGGGGCAGCGGCGCGTCGGCGCATCGGACTGAACACTGGCGCGATCTGTCGGCGCGATCCGCATTCTCCCTCCTGGCCCGTCCTCTCTCACGATCGGCATCCCACCCTCCCATCCGTGACCGGCGCGACCGCTGCGACCGGCAGGGCAGGAGTCGGTGTCCGGCGGCGAACGGTGGCGCGTTCTCCTTCTACACTCGCCTGTAGCAGGAGCCACCCCTCGCGCGGAGGACTTTCGGATGATGCGAAACCTTGTCCGGCTCGGCCTTCTTCTCCTGTTCGCCGCCCCCGCGTCCGCGCAGGGGCCCGCTACCGTCACCGGCCGCGTCACCGGTGCCGACGGCGCGACGCCCGAAGCCGCCGTGCTCGTGCGCATCGAGTCGCTGAACGTGGGCGCGAGCACCGGCGCGGACGGCGCCTACCGGCTGGTGGTGCCCAGCGCCCGCATCCGCCCCGGCCAGTCCGTCACCATCACTGCCTCGCGCACGGGGCTGACGCCCGTGAGCCGCACCCTCGTGCTGCATCCGGACTCGGCCGTCACGCAGGACTTCCAGATGGCGACGGACGTGCTGCTGCTGGAGGACATCGTCGTCACCGGCTCGGCCGGTGCCGTGGAGGCGCGCAAGGCCCCGTTCGACGTCGGCCACGTCACCGCCGAAGACATCGGGGTTCCGCCGACGCGAGACGGCAAGGACGGGCGAGGCCGCCACGAAGCCGGCGTGCTCACCGCGGGCGTCATCGACGACTTCGGCGGACGCGGGTGGAACGAGTACCGGCGCTTTCTCCGCAGGGAGCGGCAGGAGCAGCAGTGGGGTGTGGAGCCGTGGGAGGTGCTGCAGGTGCGCGTGCGCAACGGGCGCCAGGCACTGCGGGACCACCCGGTGGAGATCCAGCAGGACGGCCGCCGCTTTCACGCCCGCACGGATGGCGACGGCGTCGTGCGGCTGTTCCCCGCGCTCGCCCACCACCGCCTGCGCGAGGGCGAATTCACCGTCACGCCCGAGGGAGGCGCGCCGCAGCGGCTCAGCTACACGCGCCGGAGCTTTCGCCACGGCGTGCGGCCCGTGCTGGAGGTGAACCAGCCGCTCGCCGCGCGCGTGCGCCGCCCCGTGCTGGAAATCGGCTTCATGATCGACGCCACCGGATCCATGGGCGACGAGATGACGTACATCCAGACGGAACTCCGCGACATCATCGCCCGCGTGCAGCCGCTGGGCGCGCCGTTCGACGTGCGGATCGCCGTCGTGTACTATCGCGACCGGCGCGACCAGTTCGTCACCCGCGCGCAGCCGTTCACGGACGACGTAGATGCCACGGTCGCCTTCCTCGCCGGCACCCAGGCCGGCGGCGGCGGCGACTTTCCCGAGGAGATGAACGCCGCCTTTCGCGAGATGATGCAGCAGGGCTGGAGCGACGAGCCCGCCGCGCGCATGCTCTTCGTGGTGGCCGACGCACCGCCGCACGAGTACGCGGACGCGACGTACACCTACCAGGACGCCCTGGCGGATGCGAGCCGGCGCGGCATCGCGATCTTTCCCCTCGCCTCCAGCGGCATCGATCGGCCGACCGAGTACCTGATGCGGGCGATGGCCGTGGCCACGGGCGGCAAGTACATCTTCCTGACGGACGATTCCGGGATCGGCAGCCCGCACCTGACCCCGGACACGCCCTTCCAGGTGGAGCCGCTCAACGACCTGATGGTGCGCGAGATCCGCGCGTTCGCCGCCCGCCGCTTTCCCCAGGTGCGCGGCCTGCGCGAGGGGCGGATGGCCGCGAACCGCTGACGCTCCTCCGCACGAAAAACGGCAGGCCGGCGGATGCGTCCTCCGCCGACCCTGCTGCCGTTCCGGGTGCATCTGGCCGCGGACGTGCCGGGAACATACGAATACGGAATTCGGCTCTCCCCGCACCTCTCCATCGCCGCCGTCCTTCCATCGCCGTGCCATGAACCGCAAGCGGATGCTGCTCACCACCACGTCGTCGCTGGACGGCTGGACGGTGCAGGAATACCTGGGCCCCGTTTCCGCCGAAGTCGTCATCGGCACGGGGCTTCGCTCCAGGCCCTGCGCGAACTCATTCCCGCCGTCTGCGTCCCCGCGCCCACGGTCAAGAAGAAGGGGCTGATGGGGGAGAAGGAGGTATGGATGTGCGTCTGCGGCGAGTCGGTGGACGTGAAGTCCACGGAGTGCGGCACGTGCGGGCGCGACCGCTACGGCGTCCCCCGCAAGTGGGTCAAGCCCGCCGATGCCGTCCGGCTGCTGGACGGGAAGATCAGCCTGCTGCGCGCCCAGTTCCCCGAGGCAGCGGGGCTGCCAAACTGACCGCCATAACGGCAGCCCCGACCGCCGATTGAGCAGGAAACACAAGGCATAACCGTTGCCTAAACACGAGGCAGGGCTTTACCGGCGCCCCGGGACTTCTCGTCCCGCGCGGCGCCTTTTTCGTCCGATCAATCGCAACGCATACAACGAGGAGACCTTCGCATGGCGAAAGTCATCGGGATCGATCTTGGAACCACCAACTCCGTAGTCGCCGTGATGGAAGGCGGCGACCCGGTGGTGATTCCCAACGCCGAGGGCGGACGCACCACGCCGTCCGTGGTCGCGTTCACCAAGGACGGGGAGCGGCTGGTGGGCCAGGTGGCGCGCCGCCAGGCCATCACTAACCCCACCAACACCATCTTCTCCATCAAGCGCTTCATGGGCCGCAAGGAGGCCGAGGTGCAGCAGGAGGAGAAGCTGGTGCCGTACAAGGTCACGGCCGCCGCCGGCGGGCTGGCGCAGGTGGAGGTGCCCAACGTGGGCAAGACCTTTACGCCGCCCGAGATCTCGGCCATGACGCTGCAGAAGATGAAGCAGACGGCCGAGGACTACCTGGGGACCACCGTCACCCAGGCCGTCATCACCGTGCCGGCGTACTTCAACGACGCGCAGCGGCAGGCCACCAAGGACGCGGGCAAGATCGCGGGCCTGGAAGTGCTGCGCATCATCAACGAGCCCACGGCCGCCGCGCTGGCGTACGGCCTGGACAAGAAGAAGGAAGAAAAGATCGCCGTCTACGACCTGGGCGGCGGCACGTACGACATCAGCGTGCTGGAGCTGGGCGAGGGCGTCTTCGAGGTCAAGGCCACCAACGGCGACACGCACCTGGGCGGCGACGACTTCGACCAGCGCATCATCGAGTGGCTGGTGGAGGAGTTCCGCAAGGACCAGGGCATCGACCTGTCCAAGGACCCCATGGCGCTTCAGCGTCTCAAGGAGTCCGCGGAAAAGGCCAAGATGGAGCTGTCGACCACCATGTCGACGGACATCAACCTGCCGTTCATCACCGCGACGCAGGAAGGGCCCAAGCACCTGAACGTCAACCTGACGCGGGCCAAGTTCGAGCAGCTGGTGGACGACCTGGTCAAGCGCACCATCCCGCCCATGGAGCAGGCGCTCAAGGACGCGGGGCTCAAGCCGGGTGACGTGGACGAGGTGATCCTGGTGGGCGGATCGACCCGCATCCCCAAGATCCAGGAAGTGGTCAAGAACTTCTTCGGCAAGGACCCGCATCGGGGCGTGAACCCCGACGAGGTGGTGGCCGTGGGCGCGGCCATCCAGGGCGGCGTGCTGTCCGGCGAGGTCAAGGACGTGCTGCTGCTGGACGTGACCCCGCTGTCGCTGGGCATCGAGACGCTGGGCGGCGTGTTCACCAAGCTCATCGAGCGCAACACGACCATCCCCACCAAGAAGTCCGAGACGTTCTCCACGGCGGAGGACAGCCAGACCACGGTGGAGATCCACGTGCTGCAGGGCGAGCGGGAGATGGCGGTCTACAACAAGACCATCGGCAAGTTCCAGCTCACGGGCATTCCGCCGGCACCCCGCGGCATGCCGCAGGTGGAGGTGACGTTCGACATCGACGCCAACGGCATCCTGCACGTGTCGGCCAAGGACCGCGCCACGGGCAAGGAGCAGAAGATCCGCATCGAGGCGTCCAGCGGCCTGTCGGAGTCCGAGATCGACAAGATGGTCAAGGACGCCGAGAGCCATGCCGGCGAGGACAAGGACCGCCGCGAGCAGGTGGAGGCGCGCAACCGCCTGGACAGCATGGTGTACGAGGTCGAGAAGAACATGAAGGAGTGGGAGGACAAGCTCGACCAGCCCACCAAGGACAAGCTGTCGGAGTCGCTGGAGCGCTCGCGCAAGGCGCTCAAGCAGGACGACGTGAGCGAGGTCCGCAGCGCCTACGAGGAGCTGCAGGCGGCGTACACGGCGGCCGGCGCCAGCATCTACCAGCAGCAGGCCGGCGCCGGTGCGGATGCGGGCTTCAGCGGCGGCGCCACGGCGGGCGCGGGCTTCGACGACGACGCCACCGCGCAGGCCGCCCGTCCGCAGGACGACGTGGTCGAGGCGGACTACGAGATCGTCGACGACGAAAAGAAGTAGTCGTCCCGCGCGTTCTCGGTTGATGTGAATCGGCCCCGCTTCCGGCAACGGAGGCGGGGCCGAGTTTCGTGGGGCCCTCACCCGCTCGGGCCCTCACCCGCTCGTTCCTCGCTTCCCTCTCCCACAAACTGCGTGGGAGAGGGGATAAACTTCGACGGGCGATCTGCACACGAGCGTAGACAGTGCGTTGCGGCCGTCGGCACGACGCGCCGGGACGGGCGGGGTGACCGGTGGGGGCACGGACTTCGCACGGCCCGGGGGACGGCGGGAGCGGCACCGGACGGGGTTGCGTGAGGGATGCGCGCCTGCAGGGCCGAGAACCCGGAGCGAGTGGGAACAGCAGTACCGTTCCCGCCCGCGGAGGGGGCTCGGCGCCGTTGGCAACGGCTGGTTCGTTGCCTACGACGCGCGCAGCCCGGCCCGCAGCGCAGCGGAGGGACACGCCCGCATCCGCCGTTGCACCTGTCCCCGTACCCACCAGCAGACGCGGCGATTCCATCGGCGGCCATCGGGGTTCAGGCCTGCCCCTTGAGCACATGCCGCATGCGGGGCGATAATACCGTGGCGAAATCCACGGTGCACTGACGAGACAACGACGGGAGTAGCAACACCATGCTCGATCCGGTACGTGCCAAGCTTAAGCTGGTGGGCGTGACCGCCTGCGCCTTTGCGGGCGGCGTGCTGATCGCGAGCGGCCTGGACTGGACCGCCGGCTCGCACGCGGCCACGCTGCTGCAGGCCACGCCGCAGCCGTCGTCGTCCGAGGTGCGCCCGGTCCAGGAGCTGAGCCAGGCCTTCATCTCCATCGCCGAGTCGGTGACGCCGGCCGTGGTCTCCATCGAGACGGAGCGCACCCCCCGGGGCGGCGACCGCGGCCGCCGGGGCCAGCCGCAGGAGGAAGAAGAGGGAATGCCCTTCAACTTCCCCTTTCCGCAGCAGCAGGGGCCGCGCGTGCCGCAGGAGGCCAGCGGCTCCGGCTTCCTGATTTCGGCCGACGGCTACATCGTCACCAACAACCACGTGGTGGCCGATGCCGACCAGATCCACGTGATCCTGTCGGACAACCGCCAGCTGCGGGCGCGGATGGTGGGGCGCGACCCCCTGACGGACATCGCCGTCATCAAGGTCGAAGGTGAACGCTTCCCCGCCGTGCGCCTGGGGCGGTCGGAGGGGGTGCGCATCGGCGAGTGGGTGCTGGCCATCGGCAACCCGCTGGACCTGGGCACCACCGTGACGTCCGGCATCGTGAGCGCGCAGGGGCGGTCGCTCAACAACCTCATCGGCAGCAACGCGGGCGCCAACGCCCGCTGGGCCATCGAGGACTTCATCCAGACGGACGCGCCCATCAACCCGGGCAACTCCGGCGGCCCGCTGGTGAACCTGCGCGGCGAGGTGGTGGGCGTGAACAGCGCCATCGCGTCGCCCACGGGACTGTACGCGGGCTACGGCTTCGCAGTGCCCATCGACCTGGCGCGCAAGGTGGCCGAGGACCTGATCCGCTACGGCCGCGTGCGCCGCCCGGCCGTGGGCATCTCCGTCACCGCCGTGCATCCCGAGGACGCGGAAGTGTACCGCCTGACGCGCATCCAGGGCGTGGTGGCGCAGGACTTTCCCGCGGGCAGCCCCGCGCGCGAGGCGGGCGTGCGCCAGGGCGACGTGATCGTGGCCGTGGACGGGCACCCGGTGGAGCGGGTGGGCCAGTTCCAGCGGATCATCGCCACGCACCAGCCGGGCGAGACCGTGGTGCTGGACCTGATCCGCTACGGCGACCGCCGGCGCATCGACGTGCGGCTGATCGAGGCGCCCACCACGCCGGAGCCCGCGGCGGAGCGCGCCGCCCGCACCCAGGCGCCGCAGGGGGAGGCGAGCACCAAGCTGGGGATGGGCGTGGCGGTGCTCACGCCGGAGCTGGCGCGGCGCTTCGAGCTGGACGGCAACGCGTCCGGCCTGGTGGTGACCGAGGTCGCCAACTACAGCGCCGCGGCGCGCTACCAGATCTTCGTGGGCACGCGCATCCTGGCCGTGGACGGCACGGAGGTGCGCGACGTGGCCGCCTTTCGCCGCGCAACGGACCGCAAGGGCGCCGGCGACGTCATCTCCCTGCGCGTGATCTTTCCCTCCGGCGAAAACGGCATCCTGAACGTGCGCCTGCCGGAGTGACGGACGGACGAGTGCGTTAGTACGGAAGTGCGTTGGTGCGTGAGTTGGATCGGATGCGCCGCCTGGCCTGGAGCTGGGCGGCGCTCTTCGTGGTGGCTGAAGCAGGGGTCGCAGGCGCCGTCCGGGAGTGAACGGATGGGATAGATGACGCATACGCACAATAGGTGCACACCTTTGCGGAAAAAACGTTGACTTGACTACAACACGGATTTATGATGGGCCTGCGATGTCAACGCAGATTAAGCCTGTATTCCTTCCGACAGCGATCCGGAGGCGCTGCCGACAACGCCTCCTGCATCTGCCCTTTCGGCCAATTTCAGATGAACTCCGTCACACCCGAGCGCACCCAGCCATTCGCCTCCCTCTCTACGCCGCGCGCCAGCGGAACTCCGGGGCGAGGGTTCAGGACCATGATGCTGGCCATCGTAGCACTCGCGGGGACCCTTGCTGCCGAGGGAGTGCAGACGTTCGCGGAGATGCGCGAGCGGCATTTCTCCATCCTCGCGCGGCAGGCGGCGGTCTCGCCCGTATCGTACGGGACGATCCTCGCGGCCGTGCATTCGCTGCGGCCCACCCGCCAGGGCGTGCGTGTGATGGTGCGGTCCGACCTTGCGGGCCCCGACGCTGCTGCGCTGTGCGTCCTTGCGGAGCAGACCGCGGTGCTGGCGGACGTGCAATGGATGGCGCTGTCCGCAGACGTGGATCCATGTGTGGCACGGCGGGTCGGCGAACGGATGCTCCGCGCGGGCACGGCCGCGGCGCAGGAGTTCGGCCGGGCACGATGGCTCGTGCTGGATGCGACCGGCCGCACCCTCTACAGCCGAGCTGACGTTCCTTCGCCAGCGCATGTTCGGCAAATCTGGTCGCTTCTTGCTCCAGGCAATCCCGCCGAACCGATATGAAGCGGACCTCGGCGTACTGGGCGCCGGGGGCTCTTCGTCCTGGGACCGGCGCCGTCACCGCAGTCGCCGCAGCGGACGCGTGGAATCGAATCGAGGAGAGAGCATGAAGAGTCGTGCATGGATCGCGCTTACCGCGTTGCTGATTGCAGTGCTCCTGTTCAGCGGATTCAAGGCTGTGGCGGCCTCGGCCGCTTTCCTCGAAGCTGCATCGGCCGGCGAAAGCACCGGGCTGGTGGTGCTGCGAAATGATCCCGTCCGCCCCCCCGCGGCAGGGCCGCTGACGGAGATCGCGCGTGCGGAGCGTGCCCTGGTCTTCATCTACTCCCCGGATTGCGCGGTCTGTCACGCAAACATGGTGAACTGGATCGACCTCGTGGCCGATCTTCGTGACGGGCCGGTGCCGCTGTACGCAGTCGCCCCGATGGATACGCCCGCGGCCCGAGCCTACTGGGGAAACCTCAGCCGGCACGTCCGGGTCGTGACCGCTCCGCCTGCGGTGGTACACGCGGCGTTTGCCGTGGAGGCGACACCCACGACGCTGCTGGTGGAGCGGGGTGTCGTTCGCGGCGAGATCGTCGGGGCTCTCACAGGCGCGGCCCGCGCCCAGGTCCGGGGCTTTGCCGCCACGGGAGAGGTGCCGAAGGCGACACGATGATCCTGTGTTTTCTGGGACCGGCCGGGGGAAGCTGGGCCTTGCACTTCTTCTCTCTTCAAGGATGAACTTCCAATGCCGAATCACTCCCGCAGGTCCCTGTTGATGGCGTTTGCAGCGCTGGTGGTGGGTGCCGGGATCTTTGTCTCGCCGCGGCTGGTTCAACGCGCGTATGCACAGGAAACCACCTGCTCGGTAAACTGCAAGCTCGGCTCGTGCACCGGCACGGGATCGTGTACGTGCTCATGCAGCTTCTGGACGGGGTCCCCCATCTGCAGCTGCTCGACCCAGCGCATGCCGGTTGACGGCTGAACGCTGGCGCTGACTCAATCCGAAGCATCGTGAGCCGCTCCCCCGGCCGGCCCCGTTCCCGCACTTGTGACCAACCATGATGACTCCCAGGGGTGCTTCGCTTGCGGCGCTGCTTTTCGCCACGGCTCTCGGCTGCGAGGGAGAGGCGGGCCGTTCGCGCGCCGGGACGACGGATCTCGCGGTGCAGCACCCGGACAAGGGGGTGTGGACGCAGCAGACCGCTTGGCGCGCGGTCGAAGAGCTGCGCCTGGGCAGGGAGGCGGGTGCGGGCCCGGACGTGTTCGGAATGCCGGTCGCGCTGGAGGTGGACGCGCACGGGCGCCTGTACGTGCTGGACGCGCAAGCCGGCCAGGTGCGCGTTTTTGCGCCGGATGGAGGGCACGTGCGCTCGTTCGGCGGGCAGGGCGCCGGCCCGGGCGAGTTCTCCCAGCCGGTGGGGATGGCGCTTGCCGGCGACGGCGCGCTGTGGGTCGTGGATCCCGGCAACGGGCGGTTCAGCGTTTTTGACACGGCGGGCGACCTGCGCGCCACGGTACCTCGTCCCAACGGGTATTCCGCCTATCCGTGGCCGGGCCGGTTCGACCGGCAGGGCCGGCTCTGGGACGTGGCCGCGGGTCCCGCGGGGATCGCCGGCCCACCTGCCCTCGTGCGGATGGACCCCGGGACGGGCGTTGCCGAGCGGCTGTCCCTGCCCCCGTTCATCCCGCCACAGTTCACGGCCGAACGCGGACCCGTTCGAGTCTCGGCACCCATCCCGTTCTCGCCGGCCCTGGTGTGGGCGCTGGACGCGGACGGGCGGGTCTGGTCGGGGGTCACGGACCGCTACCGCTTCGCCCTGCACGAGGCCGGCGGGGACACTCTGCGCGTGGTGGAACTCGCGGCCGCGCCCGTCCGCGTGTCGGATGAGGAGCGTGCCGCCGTTCCCGCCGAGCTCTCGTGGTTCACGGACCAGGGGGGACGCGTGGAGCCCTCACGGGTGCCCCGGCATAAGCCGGCGTTCGTATCGATCCGCGATGACGATCTCGGCTGGCTGTGGGTGCGCCCCTCGCTCCCGGGCGGCGGGCAGGATTCCGCGTTCGACGTCTTTGATCCGGAGGGCCGGTATCACGGCCGCATGCCGGTTCCTCTGCCGCGGAACGACAATCTGCCGCTGGTGGTCCGCGGCGATCGAATCTACGCGGTCGGGATGAGCGAAGCCGGAGTGCCACAGGTGGTCCGGCTTCGCATCGAGGGCCGCGGGTCCCGGGACCGGCGTCAAGCCCGGTTCGAACCGCCGGTGAACCTGCGCCCGCCGGAGTGACGGGGGGAAAATCAGTGCGTGAGTGCGTGAGTGCGTGAGTGCGTGCGTGCGTGAGTGCGTGCGTGAGTGCGTGAGTTGGATCGGATGCGCCGCCCAGCCCTGGAGCCGGGCGGCGCCTCTCGTTTGCGGGTGGATGAAGAAGAACGCGCGGCGAGGGGAACCCGGGGTGTATCAGGGGACAGGATCGTGATCGCGCGGAGGGGATCTCTACGCACCGCGAGACGGGGGGGCCGCAGTTGAAGCCCCACGGGGTTTGTGGGGCCTTCCGCGGTTGTTGCGGCGGCTTTAGCCGCTTCCGTCGCGGGCTGCGGGTTCGGAAACGGGACCCGGCGCGCGCACGGGCTGCCGTTGGTTGCTGTCCCCTGTAACCCGTCCCCTGTAACCCGCCGTCATCCGCCGGCCGGTGCACACAGGGCGCCCCTTGGTTGACCCCCCATTGGGCGCGGTCTATATTTGCCCGTTCGTCCCGCGCGAAAGTGGCGGAATGGTAGACGCGCTGGTCTTAGGAACCAGTGGCCTAAAGCCGTGGGGGTTCGAATCCCCCCTTTCGCACCTCGTTCAAGTACCGTTCGTTCAAGCACATAGACAGCCGGATGGCCGAGCATTCTACCGCACCCGTTTCCGAGCTTAGCGTAGACGTCCAGGAGCCCGCGTCCTGGAGCCGCAGGCTCTCCATCACCGTGCCCAGCGAGCGCGTTCGCCGCGTCCGCCAGTCGGTGGCCTCCAAGATCGCCGGCACCGTCCGCATGCCGGGGTTCCGCAAGGGCAAGACGCCCGCGTCCATCGTGGAGCGCCAGTTCGGCCCCCACATCGAGCAGGAAACCCTGGACCGGGTCATCCAGGACGCCTACCGCGAGGCGCTGAGCTCTTCGGGGCTCAACCCCATCACGCAGGGCCAGGTGGAGAACGTCCACTACCATGGCGACGGCGGCGACGTGCACTTCGACGTGGCCTTCGAGGTGCAGCCCACGGTGGAGCTCACCACGCTCGACGGCTTTGAGGTCACGCGCCCCGCGGACACCGTCGCGGACGAGGACATCACGGACCTGCTGGAGCGGCTGCGCGGCGAGCGCGCCACCCTGAGCCCGCTGGACGACGGCGTGCGTCCCGGCTACGGCGACCTGGTGGTGGTGGAGATCACGGACCTGGACGACCCCGAGGCGCAGGGCGAGTCGCCCGAGGGGCGCCAGTTCCGCTTCGAGCTGGGCGAGGGCCAGGCCATCCCCGACATCGAGCAGGCCATCATGACGCTGGCCGTGGGCGAGGAGGGCGAGTTCCCCGTCACCTACCCCGAGGACTTTGCCGACGAGGCCCAGCGCGGGCAGCAGCAGCGCCTGCGCATCAAGCTGGTGGAAGGCCGCCACAAGGCGCTGCCGGAGCTGGACGACGAGTTCGCCACGGGGCTGGGCGACTTCGAGACGCTGGACGCCCTGCGCGAGCGGGTGCGCGGCGACATGCAGAACGACGCAAAGACGCGCGCCGACTCGGCCGTGCGCGACGCCCTGCTGCAGCAGGTGGTGGAGGCCAACGCCTTCGACGTACCCGACAGCATGGTGGACCGCTACGTGGAGTTCATGACGGGCGACGTGCCCGACAAGGAGGGCCGCAAGCGCCAGCGAAATACCGAGGACGAGGAACGCTTCTCGCAACTGCGCGCCCTGGTTCGCCCCCAGGCCGAGACCGCCCTCAAGCGGATGATGGTGGTGGAGCACCTCGCCGAGCGCGAGGGGCTGCGCGCCTCGGCCGACGACGTGGACGCCCGCGTGGAAAAGCTGGCGGAGCAGCACGGCCGCACGCCCAGCGACCTGTGGGTGGAGCTGGAGCGCACGGGGCAGATGCAGGCGCTGGAATCGGAGATCATGGAGGAAAAGGTCTTCGAGTACCTGAGCACGCGTAACACGATCACGCAGGGCTAGCGGTCCGGGGGAGGGCCGCCGGCCCTCCCCAACCACGCCAGGGAGAAGACAGCACAGAATGGCCATCTATCCGCCGTACGTAATCGAGCGGTCCAGCCGTGGCGAGCGCAGCTACGACATCTTCAGCCGCCTGCTGATGGACCGGATCGTTTTCCTCGGCACCGCCGTGGACGACACCGTCGCCAACATCATCATCGCCCAGCTCCTGTTCCTGGACGCCGACAACCCGGAAAAGGACATCTACCTGTACGTGAACTCCCCCGGCGGGGTGGTGACGGCGGGGCTGGCGATCTACGACACCATGCAGTACATCCGCTCGCCCGTGCACACCATCTGCATCGGCTCGGCCGCCAGCATGGGCGCCATCCTGCTGGGCGCGGGAGAAAAGGGCAAGCGCAGCGCGCTTCCCAACGCGCGCATCATGCTGCACCAGCCCAGCGGCGGCAGCCAGGGCACGGCGGCCGACATCGAGATCGCGGCCCGCGAGATCCTGGGGCTGCGCCAGCGCCTCAACCAGATCCTCAGCCACCACACGGGGCAGACCGAGGAGCAGGTGGAGGCGGACCTGGACCGCGACCGGTTCATGTCGGCGCAGGAAGCCAAGGACTACGGCCTGATCGACGAGGTGATCACGCACGGGGGCACCGCGCAGCTGGTGGCCGTGCGGCACGACGAGGCGGAGACGGGGCCCGCCTGAGGCGGCGGCCCCTTCCTGCCGTTCTTCCTTTCACCTGCAGGTTCCAGGTATGCCCAGCGACAAGCACCTCCGCTGCTCGTTCTGCGGAAAATCCAAGGACTCGGTCAAGCGGTTCATCTCCGGGCCCTCGGTGTACATCTGCAACGAGTGCATCTCGCTCTGCAACGAAATCCTGGCCGAGGAGGAGATCAAGGAGGCCACCAGCGCCGCCACGCCGGTGCCCACCCCCCTCGAGATCAAGGAGGTGCTGGACCAGTACGTGGTGGGGCAGGAGCAGGCCAAGAAGTCGCTCTCGGTCAGCGTCTACAACCATTACAAGCGCGTCAACAACCACGGGGTGATGGACGAGGTCGAGCTCGACAAGTCCAACATCATGCTCATCGGCAGCACGGGCGTGGGCAAGACGCTGCTGGCCCAGACGCTGGCGCGGGTGCTGCACGTGCCGTTCACCATCGTCGACGCCACCACGCTCACGGAGGCCGGGTACGTGGGCGAGGACGTGGAGAACATCCTCGTGCGCCTGCTGCAGGCCGCCGACTTCAACGTGGCGGAGTGCGAGCGCGGCATCATCTACATCGACGAGATCGACAAGGTCGCGCGCAAGAGCGAGAACCCGTCCATCACCCGCGACGTGTCGGGTGAAGGCGTGCAGCAGGCGCTGCTCAAGATCCTGGAGGGCACCACGGCCTCGGTGCCGCCGCAGGGCGGGCGCAAGCATCCGCAGCAGGAGTACATCCAGATCAACACCCGCCACATCCTCTTCATCTGCGGCGGGGCGTTCGACGGGCTGGAGAAGATCATCGAGGCGCGCACGGGCAAGCGGCAGATCGGCTTCGGGGCCAAGGACGGCGGACGGCTGGAAAAGAAGGCCGACCCGTTCGAGGACGTGGAGCCGGAGGACCTGCTGCGCTTTGGCCTGATCCCGGAGCTGGTGGGCCGGCTTCCCGTGACGGTGACGCTGGAGAACCTGGACGAGGACGCGCTGGTGCGCATCCTGACCGAGCCCAAGAACGCGCTCGTGAAGCAGTACCAGAAGATCTTCCAGATGGACGGCGTGGGGATCACGTTCGATCCCGGCGCCATCCGGGCCATCGCGCGGCTGGCCATCGAGCGGGGCACGGGCGCCCGCGGCCTGCGCGCCGTGATCGAGTCGCTCATGCGCGACATCATGTTCGACATCCCGTCGCGCGAGGACGTGCGCGAGGTGGTGGTGACGCCGGAGTGCGTGACGGACAACGTGCCCCCGCTGCTGATTTTGGCCGCCGAGCCGCGCCGGAAGAAGGAAGCCTGAACTGCAGGGAATAGGGAATAGGGAATAGGGAATAGGGAATAGCCTGCAAAAGCGGGCGATTCCCTGTTCCCTTCTCGTTTCCTTCCCTTTCGGCGATCGGAGTAGCGCGGAGACCACACGCCGCGGGAGCAGCCCGCCGTGTCCGCTATTTCCTATTACCTGTTCCCTATTCCCTGTCTTGAAGATCAAGTCCGTCGAATTTGCCGGGGCCATCGGCCAGCCGGGACAGGCGCCGCCGGAGTCCGCGCGAGGAATGCCGCAGGTGGCGTTCTCCGGGCGCTCCAACGTGGGCAAGTCGTCGCTCATCAACCGGCTGCTGGGCCGCACGCGCACGGCCATCGCCCGCGTGTCGGCCACGCCGGGCAAGACGCAGGAGATCAACTTCTACCACGTCCGCGCGGACCTGGGCGACTTCTTTCTCGTTGACCTTCCCGGCTACGGCTTTGCCCGCGCGCCCGAGGCGGTGCGCCAGAAGTGGGAGGGGTACATCAACTCGTACCTCCGGCGGCGCGAGGACCTGGTGGGCGTGGTGCAGCTGGTGGACATGCGCACGGGCCCCACGCCGGACGACCTGCGCTCCGTGGACCTTCTGGCGGAGCTGGGCATTCCCGTGCTCTTCGCGCTCACCAAGGCCGACAAGCTCACGGCCACCAAGCGCAAGGAAGCCATCGCCGAGGCCGTGAAGACGCTGCAGATCGAGCCGGACCAGGCGATCGCCTTCTCCGCGCTCAAGGGCGACGGGCGCGAGGAGCTGCTGGACACGCTGGGCGCCCTGCTCTTTGCCCCGGCGGAGGACGCGGCGGGCGACGATGCCGCGGCGGAGGATGCCGGCGCGAACGGCGCTGAGGCGGACGATGATACTGAGACCGCGGACGGGACGGATTCCGGCGAACCGGCCTGACGACGTGCCGCGGGCTGTCGCGGCGATGCGGATCTCCCACCTGACGATGGAGGCTGCCATGCGGAGACGGGTACGCTGGGCCGGCGGAATGCTGGCGGCGCTGGTGATGGCGGGATGCGCGGCCAACCAGCCGGGTAAAGGAGCCGCGGGCGACGCGGCCGCGGAGGGCGGTGACGTGGTGCAGGTGGTGGTGCAGAACGAGGGGTCGATGCGCAACTTTCCCCGCATCTTCCTGGTGCCCACGGATGGCTCGGGGCGCATCGACCTTGGCATCATGTCGACCACCCGGACGGACACGCTCACGGCGCGCGCGCCGCGGCTCAAGGGGCGCTACATGCTGCTCGCGGAGGGCGGCCCGAACGCGGGCGTCAGCCGGTCGCCCGTGGTGATCCTGGACGGCAGCGGCACCGTCGTCTGGAACATGCGCAACCACATGCTGCACCACGAGCCGTAACGGCTCCACGCCGCCCGCGGATCGCCATCACCAAAGCCCCGCCGGATCCACTCCGGCGGGGTTTTGCGTTGGCGGTTCTCTCTGGATGGGAAATCGTCCAGGATGCGTGGGCAACCTCTCTCTGCCCGGATTCGGGATGCCGCCGGCAGGTGGATGGGAGCAGAAAGCGACGGATGGGGTACCTCCTGCATCGGGATGGCACAGGCGGTGCGAGAGCCTGCGCACACCTGCGACAAAGGAGAGACGATGCGAGGGATGATGCGGTGGGCCGGCACGATGCTGGCCGCGCTGGTGATGATGACGGGGTGCTCGAGCAACACGCAGGGCGAGGGGCCCGGCGGCAGCGAGGACTTCGTGCGCGTGGTCGTGCAGAACGACGGGACCATTCCCACGCAGGTGCGCGTGCACCTGGTGCCCCTGAGCGGGCCGGAGATCAACCTGGGCAGCATGTCCACGCTGGGCGCGGAAACGCTCACGGCCCGTGCGCCGGTGATCCGCGGGCGCTACGTGCTGCGCGCGGAAGGCGGCACGGGCTACCGGCTCACGTCGCCGGCGATCGACCTGCGCGGCAGCGACACCATCGTGTGGGACATGCGGCTCAACCAGGTGCGGCTGCAGCGGTAGCCCCCGGGTGCGCCACGATCACAAGAAGCCCCGCCGGACCAGTGGTCCGGCGGGGCTTTCGTCGTCCGTGCCGTTCGTCCGCCGATTCTCCGCGGCTCACACGCCGCAGGAAACCACCAGGCAGCCGGGCAGGCTGAGTGCGGCGGCAAGGATCAGCAGGCGCAGCAGGGCTCGTGCGGGTGCGCGCATGGGCGCTCCGTCCGGGTGCGGGTCAGGCGATCACGAACCGGCCCGGACGGGCAAACCCCGGGCCGCTTCAGGGCGCAGCCGTCGCCGGCGTGAACTCGGAGAGCTGGAACGCCAGGTGGTCGTCCGGGTCGCTGCTGGACGGGTCCCACTGCAGCAGCAGCGGCACCCCGTACGTGGGATCGTAGATCACGTTCAGCAGGTCCGCGTCGCGGCTGATGGCCTCTTCCACGGCGGCGAACAGCTCGTCCACGGTATCGTAGTCGCCAAAGATGGACGCGGGCGCGTTGCCCGGCGGGGTGCCCGTGTAGATGCGGGACACGGGGAAGCCGTTCTCCACCGCGATGACGACGTTGCGCAGCTCCGTGGGGCTGCCGCAGGCGCAGACCAGCTCCAGCGTGTACGTGTACGAATCCAGGTTCGCGGCCGCCCAGCGGTTGCTGGCCGCCCGGAACTGCGAGCGCTGCTCCTCGTTGCCGTCGCTCAGCAGTCCCTCGCAGCCGGAAAGGGCCGCCAGCAGCAGGGCGGGCAGTGCCATCGATCGAACGAAAAGGGTCTTCATCGCCGTCTCCCCTCGGGGGTTTTTCGGTTCCGCGCGCGGCTCACTCCGGCAGGTCGCCGGTGAGCAGCCGCCACGCGCGGTGGTACTTGGTGAGGCGCTCCGCGTCGTCCGCGGAAACGGTGTCCAGGCGCCGCACGTCCATGTTGTCTTCCAGGTCGGCCACCTTCACCCGCCGGGCCACCGGGTGCGCCGCCGCCCGGAGGACGAACGCCTCGTAGTTCTCGTCCTCGCGGCGCGTCACGTGGTCCACCGCCGCCACCACGTCCTCCGGAAAGCCGCGCTCCCGCAGGGCATCCAGCGTCCAGCCGGTGTCCTCGACCACGTCGTGCAGCACGGCGGCCATGCGCTCGGCGTCCGTCTGCAATGCGAACATCATCCGGAGCGGGTGCAGGATGTACGGCGCGCCGGCGCGGTCACGCTGTCCGCGATGCGCCTCCGCGGCGATCCCGATTGCCTCTTCCAGGTTGGACATTACCGTGCGCGCGCCATGTAGTTCCCCTTGGATGGACGTCGGGGATGGATGCAGCACGACCCAGGCCACCCTCCCGCAAGTGCAACGCACAAGACGGCGTGGTTGTGACGGAGGGCAGTGCGGGAGTGCGTGAGTGGGAAGTGCGGGGAAGGGTCGAGCGCGGGAGCGGGGGTCCGGCGGCGGCGCCTCCCGCTCGTTCCTCGCGACCTCCCCCCAAAAACCCTGGGGAGGTGAGATGGCTCGTGCACCGCAGCGGAGTTTGTGCACGAGCGGAGGCCCCCTCCCCCCCGGCCCCCTCCCCCGCTTCGCGGGCAGGAGGGGGAGAACTGCGGCGCGTAGGAGAGATCCCGCGGACGCGACGGTGAACCCGTAGAAGTCTACACCCCCTCCCGCGCAGTTTGCGGGAGGGGGTGGACGAGCCTGAGCGAAGCCGGGGGAGGGCCCCCGCGCGAGGCCCGCATCTGCTTCCGCACTTCCGCACTTCCGCACTTCCGCACTTCCGCACTCACGCACTTCCCTACTGCAGCCAGGTCTTCTCCGGGCGGCCTCGGGCGTGGGCGGCTTCGCGAAGCTCGAACAGCTCGCGCGAAAAGGCGGCGGAGGCGGTCTGAAAGGCGCGGCCGCGCAGGTCCGTGGGCGATTCGGCCAGGAAGGTACGGAGGGCGTTGCGCAGCGCGGTGTCGCTGCTGTAGCCGCAGGCGTGCGCCACGGCACCCAGGGTGCGGCCCGCGTCGTCCAGCATGTCCGTGGCCAGCAGGATCCGCAGCCACGCCATCAGCCGCCGCGGCTGCGGAAGGTCCGCGCGGCGGCACCAGCGCAGCACCGTGCGCTCCGTGACGCCCAGCACCTGCGCCAGCTCCCCGCTTCCCCCCGCCACGGCGGCCACGTCCGCGGCCGTCGCGAGCAGGGAGCGGGTGCGGGTGGGAGTGGTGCGCGGAAGGGCGCGCTCCAGCAGCCGCGTCACCAGGCGGCCCTGCACCACGCGCAGGCGGCGCCTCAGGGCACCGGCCGTGTCCTCGCGGCCCAGCTCCACCACGTCGGCCACGCCCCAGCGCGCCAGCTGCTCCAGGTGCGGCACGGTCTGCGGGATGATGGGAAGGGCCGCGACGACGGTGGCGGAGCGCAGGTCCCGCAGCAGGGCGTGCAGCCGCGGCGACAGCTCGCCGGGGCTGCCGGCGTACGGGTCCACGATCACCACGGCCGTGGGCGGCACCCGGGCCATCGCCCGCTCCAGGGCGTCCCAGTCGGGGAGCGTCCACACGCGCCCTGCGTCGCCGGCAGCCTCGCGCAGTGTGCCCGCGAAGCCCGGCGCATCGTGCATCAGCAGGAGTGGGCGGGGTGAAACGTGCATGACGTGTCGGCTCGGATGTGGCCTGATTGCGTGCTTTGATTGACTGGACGCACCAAGCCTGTGCACTTTGTTGCGCCGCGTGTTTTTTGCGGCGACTGCCAAAACAACCCTCCGGAGGCCGCATGAAGACGTTCCGACTGATCGCCCTGCTTGCCCTGGCCGCCCTGGCCGCCTGCGCCGAGCCCATCACCGCGCCCGCCACCGCCGCCGACACCCGGGCCCAGCTGAGCACCGGCCAGGGATTCATGGGAGGAGGAACGCGCTAGGCGAGCCCCTCTCCACGACGCTGCCGCGGGCGCCTCAGGCGCCCGGGACGAGCGCCAGCGACTGCACCATCCGCGTGGCCAGCTCGCCGGCTTCACGGAACACCCGCTCGCCCTCCGCATCGCGCGGCGGGGGGAGGATCACGGTGGTGCGCGCGGATTCCAGCACGGCGTCGGCCTCGAACCGCAGCTGTGCCAGCCGGAGCGCAGCGGCGATCTCGCCCGCCCGCGCGGCCGCTGCCTGCGCACGCCCGGCATCGCCGGCCAGCACGGCGCCTCGGGCCAGCGCCAGCCATCCCTCGGCCACGGCGGGCTGCACCTCGCAGGTCGCCAGGGCGCAGTCGGCCTGCATCCAGTACCGCTCGAACCGCACGCGGTCCCCCGCCCCCGCGGCGGCCCGTGCCGTGTTGGCGAGCCCCATCGCGCGCTCCACGCTTTCCGGCATGTGGGCCAGCACAGCCTCGAACACGGGGAGCGCGCGGTCAAAGTAGCCGCACAGGAACCACACCAGCCCCAGGTCGTACGCCAGCGCGGGAAGGCGCGGATGGCCGGCGCCGTAGCGCTGCAAGGCCGCGGACGCGCAGCGCTGCGCCCCCGCGTAGTCGCCGCTTTCTCCCGCCAGCACGCACAGGTTGTGGTACGCCGTGCCCTCCAGCCGGCGCAGCCGCCGCCGCACGGTGGTGCGCAGGCCGCGCTCCGTCACGGCGCGCGCGGCGGGCAGGTTGCCCAGCTGCTGGTACAGCGTCCCCAGGCTCAGGTAGGCCAGGGCGTAGGTGTGCCAGTCCGTCCCCCGCGCCAGGCGAATGCTGGCGCGCAGCCACGTCTCCGCCCGCGCGTACTCGCCCCGGTCGCGGCTCAGGCGGCCCACGGCATAGGCCAGCCGCGGATGGGCCGGCGCCAGCCGCGCCGCCGCCTGCGTAAAGCCCAGCTGCACGGCCGTAAATCCGCGCCGCTCCCCCCAGCGCGCCGCGGCCCGGCAGGCGTTCACCAGCCGGGCGTAGTCCACGTCCCCGGGACATCGCAGCAGCTGCGCGATCACCAGCAGCGGCGCCCACAGCTCCGGCTCCGCCCCGCAGGCAGCCACCTCGGCGGCGCGCGCCTGGGCCGCGGCGGCGTTGAAGAGCGCGGGACGGTCATCCTGCGCGGCCTCCGTCCAGGCGGTCACGTCACGGAGCGACTTCCACAGCAGCGCCCCCAGGGCACCCGGGTGCTCGCGCAGCACATCGGCGCCCTCGAAGGGCTCGCTCTCGGACAGCAGGGGGGGTGCGGCCAGGTACGACGGGCGCGATCGGCCTGGGGTCCTTCCGGCCGGAAGGGGCATCCGGGTGACTCCGCGGTCTGGGTCGGAGGAGGGCCAAGGCGGCGGGGTGCCGCGTCTTTTGAGGCCTAATATCAGGTTCGCCGGGTCCGAGGGCAACGTCCATGTTGCGAACCGCGCGGGTCTCGACGACCGGCGCGCATCAACAGAACGCCATTACGCCCCCGGCGGCAAGGGCGGTGGTGCCAAAGGGAGCGCCCGGCGAATCGGAAGGGCACGCGGAGACCGGTCCCCGCGACCGTTCGCGAAACGGGGGCGCGGGCGGTCGCGCCAACGCTGGCTGGCACGCGCGCTACCCGCCGTTTATCCCCCGTACGATCTATCCCTCCACGGTTTCCATTGTTCCCTCGCGGACCGCTCGTGTCCGCTCCCGATAGAGACGCGGCGCGGCTGCGATTCCCGCGGACGCGGCTGCACCGTGCGTTCGCGGTCCCGCGAAAAGGGGGGCGTGGTCCGGCTGCCATCCCCCGGCTGGCGCTGAACGGACGCGACCGGACGGATGGTGTGTGCCACGGCAGCATCCGCATCTGCCTCCTGGGCCACGGCGGCCCGCGACCGCGGCGCCCGCACGGGATGAGGAGCGCTCTGCGTTCGATCAGCGGACTTCGCAGCGTCGCGAATCGTGCAGGAAGCTGCGGCATACGCGGAGCGATATTCAACGGAGTTTCCCTCCGTGAACTCCGTGCGGGGACGAGTTGACCCAGCCCGGTACCCTAGCCATCTTTTTCGATGGTTGGTTGACGGGTTTGTAAAAGGTCTGCATCCATTAGTGCTTGGTGGCTGCGAACCCGATCAGGAGCGTGCGGTGGAGCGCAGTCCCGGAGCCCTCGCCCGGTTGCCTATGATGCATCATCAGAACAGGTTCCGGAGTATCAAATATGGTCTTGCGCCCAGACGTAGTGGTAATCGGTGCCGGAATGACCGGTCTTCTGCTGACGAAAAAACTTTCCGATCTGGGGTTTACGGTCCTGCTGCTCGAGCGCGAGAGTACGGTGGCCAGTGGTCCGTCCATTCGTAACGAAGGGTGGCTGCATCGTGGGACGTACCACGCGTTCTCCATACGGAATGCGGGGATCGCGGTTCAGGTCGCGCGGCGTTGCATCTACGGGCACGAACAGATCAAGAGCTTGGTGCCGGAAGCCATAGAAAGTGTGGGCAGTTCTTCCTTTGCGCTGTTACGCGACTCCGAGCGGCGCGACGAGCTTCTTGAACGCTGGGACGCTGCCGGAGTCCTGCACCGCGAAGTTCCCCGGCGGCTCCTGCAGGATCTGGAACCCAACCTCGTGGTACCGGGAACCGCGAGCGTGTACGAAGTGCAGGATGTAAGCATCGACACTAGAATTGTCTATAGAAAACTTCTCCACCAGTCGCT